>CAVCSJ010000058.1:10407-12442 GCA_963604895.1 bacterium | reverse complement strand
GCGTGGATGGAGAGCTGGCCGGTCTGGGTGATGAACGCGAAGCCCTTGATGCCGATGATGTCACCGATGTCCAGAAGCTTCTTCCAGACGGTATTGTACATAGTCTTGTCCTCGCCCGGGCAGATTTCATCTCTCTTGACGTAAATCTGGATTCTTCCGCTTTCGTCCTGAATCTCTCCGAATGAAGCCGCGCCCATAATGCGGCGGCTCATAATGCGTCCCGCGATGCAGACTTCCTGGAAGTTGCCCTTCTCGGCGTCATATTCCGCAAGTATCTGTGCCGCAGTGGCGTTCACCGGGTAGAGCGGTGCCGGATAAGGTTCAATGCCCAGTTCTCTGAGCTTCGACAGTGATTCCCTTCTCAGGAGTTCCTGTTCGCTGTATTCAACATTTGCCATATCTTGTATAAATTATTTTTCTGTAAAACTCGGGAGACTTTCGACAAAGTCATTTCCAACCTGCAAAAATACGATTTTTCCTTAAGATTTACCACTTCTGGCTGCCTGCAATACTCGACACAGGTTTTAAAAACTGAGATAATATAATTACCAGAGCAATGAGATGAGCTCATCGATGATCTCGTCGACAGAGCGGTCATCTGTGGAGATGGAGAGGTCGGCGGCGGCAGCGTAGGCCGGGTCGCGTTCGGCCAGAAGGCGTTGTATTTTATCCTCGAGAGGTTCCGTGCCGTGAAGAAGGGGCCTTTTACGGTCGGCTTTCAGGCGGTCGTAAAGGGTTGAAGCTGAGGCGGTGAGGCGGACACAGAGGCTGTGCTCCTTTACAAGGCTGGCGCAGGCTGGCTGGAGGATGGTGCCGCCGCCGAGAGAAAGGACTGTGGAGGTGGCTGCAGGTCCCTCGATGGGCGATGGGACGGAATTCTGCGGGCCCCTCGACAAGCTCGGGGACCGCAAAGCTGTGATTATTTCCTCAAGAGTTTTCAGTTCGAGGGCGCGGAAGGCCGGTTCGCCGTCGGTGGCGAAGATGTCGGCGATGCTGCGGCCGGACTGCTTTACTATCTGCTCGTCAAGGTCGATGAAGGTCCAGCCGAGACGCAGGGCCAGATAGCGGCCGACAAGAGTCTTGCCGCTGCCCATCATTCCGATGAGGGTTATGCAGTGAGGGGTATTCTTATTCATAATAGCTTCTTTACACGCGGACCCCTCGACAGGCTCGGGGACCGCAAGGTGGTTTCGACAAGCTTGGCCACCGCATTGGACGGCTGGAAGCCGGCCGGCTAAATCACCTCCTCGCGCTCGTGCAAGTCTCTGACACGGAGCTGGATGGTGGCGTTGCCGCGATAGTAGTTCTCCACGATCGAGTAGCAGACGTCGAACGGATTGCCCGCCTTGATGTAATCGAAGAAATCGGACATATTGAACGCAATCGCCGGAATCTGGTGGTACGGCTGCGACTCCTGGATAAGGTCGAGCTTCATATGTACGCCGCCCGCGCCGACCTTGCGCCCGTTGCCGCCGTCATAGACGTTCTCGGTGAGGAAGACAGGGTTGTTGTTCCCCGGACCGAACGGCTGGAACTGCTTCAGGATGCGGAAAAATTTCGGGGTGATGCGGGAGAAATCGAGTCGCGCATCGAGGCTCAGCACCGGCGTAAGCATCTCAGGAGTAATGTGTTCGCCTATGAACTTATCAATTCTCGCGCTGAACTCCGGAAGGTTCTCCTCCTTAAGCGTCAGGCCGGCGGCATAGACGTGTCCGCCGAAGTTCTCGAGCAGATCCGCGCAGCTTTCGATGGCCTCGTACAGATCGAACCCCTGGATGCTGCGCGCGGAACCCGTCACGAAACCGTTCGACTTCGTGAGCACGATGGTCGGCTTGTAGAACGCCTCCACGAGGCGAGATGCCACGATGCCCACCACGCCCTTGTTCCAGTTAGGGTCGTAGACGATGGTCGCGTTCTTCCACGACAGGCATTTGCCCTCCTGAACCATCTGGATGGCATCCTGGGTAATCTCGCGGTCGATGCTCTTGCGCTCGTTGTTATTGTCATTTATACGCTCTCCGATCATCATCGCGCT
>CAVCSJ010000058.1:5187-9821 GCA_963604895.1 bacterium | reverse complement strand
GGAATATAGAAATCCAGATTCGGAGTAAAGTCCTTAAGAAAGGAGTAAACCAGTGATACTGCGGTGGTTCCGTCCACATCGTAGTCTCCGTAGACAAGAATCTTCTCGCGGCTCACGACGGCCTTGTGCAGACGCTCCACGGCAACGTCCATATCCTTCATCAGGAACGGGTCGTAGAGATGGTCGAGGCTCGGACGGAAGAATCTGCGGGCCTGCTCGAAGGTCTCGACGCCGCGCTTGACGAGGAGTTCGGCCAATACGCGGTCGATACCGACCTCAGTGGCAAGCCTTTCGACTTTAGACTGGTCGGCGGGTTCTTTCAAAATCCATTTGCATTCTCTCGCCATATTCGTCAAAGTTAGGGAATTTCGACGAATAAACAACGATAAAAACCTGTTTTGAAATAATTCCTTATCAAAACAGCTAAATTACTTCTTATACACCGTTCTTCCCTCGCAGAAGACGCGCGCGATGGCGCTCGAGTCGGCCGAATAGACCCAGTTTGAGACTACATTGAAGCACGGCTGCATCTTGCGCGCGTGCAGGTCCAGCAGAATCGCGTCCGCAACCTTGCCCTCCGCAATCACGCCGCCGTCGATGCCGAACGCCTCCGCACCGCCGCGAGTGGCCCATTTCAGAACTTCCTCGGCAGGCGCGATGGTCGGGTCCCCGACCAATTTTGCCAGCAGCGCGGCGAACTTGCACTCCTCGCGCATATCCAGGTTGTCATTCGAAGAGCAGCCGTCCGTGCCCAGCGAAATCCTAACGCCCGAAGCGATCGCCAGCTCATAAGGGAAACGCCCGCTGCCAAGTTTCATATTAGAGCAAGGGCAGTGCGCAACGGTCACGCCGCGCTCGGCCAATATATCCCATTCCTCGCGGTCGATATGCACGCAGTGCGCCGCAATCACATCCGGTCCGAGGAATCCGATGCTGTCCAGATATCGCACCGGAGTCATCCCGTGCTCCCGCAGACAGTCATCCACTTCGGTCTGAGTCTCAGACAGATGGATATGCAGCTTGAGGCCGTTGCGGCGCGCCAGTTCGGCCGCCATCCTGAGCCTTTCCTCTCCTACGGTATAAATCGCGTGCGGAGCCACCACCAGACTGATACGCCCGCCGGTAGGATCTTTCCATTCGCTTAGGAACCGCTTCTTCTCCTCCAGCAGAGCCAGAGGATGATTGTCCATAATCGTGATTCCTATTGCCGCGCGGATTCCCGCCTTGGCAACCTCGTCGATCGTCTGCTCGATCTCGAAATACATATCGTTGAAGAACACGCTTCCAGTCGACACCATCTCCGAGACCGCAAGGGAGCTTCCGCGACGGATGTCAGCGGCAGTCAGCTTGTCCTCATAAGGCCAGATATAATCCTGAAGCCAGGTCTGCAGAGGCATATCATTGGCGTAGCCGCGAAGCAGACTCATCGCCGCGTGCGTATGCGTATTGTAAAACGCGGGAACGAGTGCAAAGCCTTCGGCCTCAATCACTTCGTCCGCGCTGCTCTCCGCGTTCACCCCGTCCAGGGCGAAGCGTCCGCCGTCCATCAGAACACATCTCTTCTCGCCGTCGAGAAGCACGTTTTTCAGAAGCGTCCGCATAGCCTACTCCCCGTAAAGATAACGATGCTGCTCCTCGCTCAGAGCGTCTATCGAGCAGCCCCAGTAGCGTATCTTTCTTTCCGCGACCTCACGGTCAATCTCGCCCGGAACTTCGTGCGTCATAGCTCCAGGTTCCTGATGCTCACCTCGATGCATTACCAGATAACGTGCGCTCAGGGCCTGGATCGCGAAAGACATATCCATAATCTCCGCCGGATGCCCGTCGCCGGCTGCCAGATTCACCAGACGTCCCTCGGCGATGACATATATCTTCCTGCCGTTCTCAAGACGGTAGCCCATTATGTTTTTTCTGGCCGGAGCGGCCTCCAATGCCATAGCCTTCAATCCCGCTACATCCACCTCCACATCGAAATGGCCAGCGTTGCAGCAGATGGCTCCGTCCTTCATCTTCAGGAAATGCTCCCTTGTGATGACATCCTTGCAGCCCGTCACGGTTACGAAGAAATCTCCCTTCTCCGCAGCCTCGGACATCTTCATAATCTGGAATCCGTCCATCACGGCCTCCATAGCCTTTATAGGATTGACTTCAGTCACTATCACCTTGGCTCCCAGGCCTTTGGCTCTCATTGCAACGCCCTTGCCGCACCAGCCGTAACCGGCTACTACCACGGTCTTTCCGGCCACGATCAGGTTCGTGGTGCGGTTTATTCCGTCCCATACGGACTGGCCAGTGCCGTAACGGTTGTCGAACAGATGCTTGCAGTCGGCATTGTTCACCAGCATCATAGGGAAGAGAAGCTTCTTCTCGCGGTCCAGAGTCCTGAGTCGGAGAATGCCTGTCGTGGTCTCCTCACAGCCTCCGATAACCTGCGGGATCAGATCCCTGAACTCCGAATGCATAAGGGAAACCAGGTCGCCGCCGTCATCGATGATGACGTTCGGGCCCACTTCCAGCACCCTGCGGATATGATTTTCATACTCCTGTGCAGTGGCGCCGTACCAGGCGAACACATTCAGGCCGTCGTGAACCAGGGCCGCCGCCACATCATCCTGAGTGGAGAGGGGATTGCTGCCCGTGACATACATCTGCGCCCCGCCTGCGGCGAGAACCTTGCACAGATAGGCAGTTTTAGCCTCCAGATGCACTGACAGGGCCACTTTCAGGCCCTTGAACGGCTGCTCCTGTGCGAACTCCTTCTCGAGGCCGCAGAGCAGAGGCATATTGTGTTTAACCCAGTCGATTTTCAGCGCTCCGTCCTGCCAGAGCGCGGCATTCCTGATTTCGGACATATTATCTTAAATTATTATTTTCACACTAAGGCGTTGAGCCCCCGAAAAACGCTAAAACAGCGTAAGTTCCTCACCCTCTTCAGGTTCGTCGTTCACATACTCCTGAGGTTCCTGCGGAGCGGTTTCAGGTGCATCCCCTTCGGAAGCACCGTCTCCCGGATCCTCTTCAGGAACATTTTCATCCTGCGGAACCTCCAGAGGCTCGATGAAGTAAACCTTGTTTACATCCAGGCTGTGGACCTTTTTGCCCTTGGCCGCAAGGCCCTTCTTGGCTATGAAATCCTCTGCGCTGAAGACTTCCGGCTCGCGGTATTCCCACTTGCCTCCGAATTCCACCTTGAACTGCGGACGCAGGTCGTCCGAGAGGTCCACAAGGTACGAAGCCTTGCCTTCGGCGATGAAAAGTGTCGGAGTGTTGTCACTCAGGGAGAAGGAGAATCTCTTGATATAGAACGACTTGGCCGAAGCGTCCCAATACAGGGCCGTGAAGGTCTTGTCCGGATCGAACTTCTCGATTCGGAGCACGTCGCCCTGATACTTGTTCACCAGGTCGAACGAAGTCGTGTAGTAAGTGCCGTTTCTGAAAACGGCAAGGACCTTGTCGTTAGTCCCGAATTGGCCGAGGTACTGGCCTCGGCCGTCCTCGTTAAGTTTCTGAATGTCAGCGTCGTACCAGATGTCCTTGCCTGCGATGGTGCTCACGCCCTTGCTTCTCAGCTGGATTCTCTGGATAGGATTCTTCGACACGAGGTTTCCGCGGGAGGCCTTGCCCTTGATTGCGAGCTGCGAGAAGTCGTATTCCAGGCTGTTCTTCTTGAGCTTCGGACGCGGGCGGAGAAGAATCTTCACGGTTTCGGCTTCGCCGTTAGGATTGGCCGTGAACCAGAGGATGGTCGATCCGGGCTCGCCGGTGGTGATGTCATACTCCTTGTCGCGTGTCACGCTGGTGATGGAGAAACGCTTGGCGTAGCTGATGGCTCCCTTGCCCTCGCGGTAGATCACATTGTAGATGGTGCGGGTGTCGTTGCGGTTGAACACGCCCACGTATATCAGGTTCTTCCAGAAGAAAGCCTTGTCGGTGACCTTGGTCACCTTGTATTTGCCGTCGCGGGCGATGACGATGACCTCCGACAGGTCGGAGCAGTCGGCTATGAACTGCACCTGCTCGTCCTTCTTCAGACCGATGCCCACGAAGCCCTCCGCGAGGTTCGCGTAGAGTTTCGCGTTGTTGTTCACCACCTTGGTCGCGGTGATGGTCTCGAAGCTGGTGATTTCCGTAAGACGCGGATGCGCGGCTCCGTACTTCTTCTTCAGACTCTTGAACCAGTCGACGGTATAGCGGACGATATGATCCAGATCATCCTGAACCTCAGCCATTTCCTTCTCTATTCCGAGGATCTTCTCGTCGAGCGCCTTGGTGTCGAATTTGGAAATCTTGCGCACAGGCTTCTCGACCAGCTTCAGAATGTCGTCCATCACGATTTCGCGGCGGAAGAGGTCCTGATACTGTTTCATCTTCTCGAACACGTCGTCTATCTGCTCCTCCCAGCTCTTCTGGTCCTGCTCCAGAACCTTGTAGATTCGGTTTTCGAAGAAGATGCGTTCCAGGGAGGACCAATGCCAGTCATCCTCAAGCTCGCCCATCTTTATATGCAGCTGAGCCTCAAGCAGATCCTTCGTGTGGTAAGTGTCGTAGCGCAGAATCTCGTCCACATCCAGGAACTGAGGCTTGTTCTCCTTGATGACGCAGGCGTTCGGGGAGATGCTGGTCTCGCAGTCCGT
>CAVCSJ010000058.1:0-4866 GCA_963604895.1 bacterium | reverse complement strand
GAGGATGGCTATGGAAGCGTCGATGAGTTCGTTGAAATTATGCGGAAGTATCTTCGAGGACATACCCACGGCGATGCCTTCGGTTCCCTGCGCAAGAAGCAGCGGGAAACGTACCGGAAGCTCCGTAGGTTCCTGATTCCGACCGTCATACGAGGTCATCCAGTTCGTTATCTTCGGATCGAATATGACTTCCTTCGCGAATTTGCTGAGCCTCGCCTCGATGTAACGCGGGGCGGCGTTGCCGTCACCGGTGAAGATGTTTCCCCAGTTACCCTGGCAGTCTATCAGATAGCCCTTCTGGCCCAGCTGAACGAGGGCGCCCAGGATGGACGCGTCTCCGTGAGGATGATATTTCATCGCCTCTCCGACCAGGTTCGCGACCTTGGTAAGGCTTCCGTCATCCTTTTTATACATCGAATGAAGCACGCGCCTCTGCACGGGCTTCAGACCGTCCACGATATGCGGAACGGCTCTCGCCAGAATTACATAGGAGGAATAGTCCAGGAACCAGTCCTTGAACATTCCGGAAAGTTTGAACTTTCGGCTGTCGTCTCCCAACAGCTTGTCGAATCTTCCCGTCGGCTGCGCATCTTCCGCTACCGGTTCTTCCCCCTCTTCCTCTTCTATGTTCTGCTCAAGATCCTCGTTGTCCTTATATTCATCCATAAGTTAATTCTGTGTTATTGGTTTATAAACCGCTCAGCCCCGTCTGAGATGGGGCTGAGCGGGAAATTTTACTCTTCGTAGCCGAAGCGTCTCAGTTCCTTGCGGCTTTCCCTCCAGTCCGGATCCACCTTGACGAACAGGCTCAGGAAGACCTTCTTCTGGAAGAAGTCCTCCATCTCCAGGCGGGCCTGGGTGCCGGTCCTCTTGAGGGCCTGCCCCTGCTTGCCTATCACGATGCTCTTCTGCGAATCCCTCATCACATAGATGACTGCGGAGATGTCATATCTCTCCTCGCCTTCCTTGAAACTCTCCACTTCCACCTGACAGCAGTACGGAATCTCCTGGCTGTAGTTCAGGAGAATCTTCTCGCGGATGATTTCGGAAGCGAAGAATCGCATATTCTTGTCAGTGAAGGTATCCTTGTCGTACCAAGGCGGACTCAGAGGAAGCTTTTCGAGGATGGCCTCGAAGATGGTGTCAGTGTTGAACTTCTCCTGGGCCGATGCCGGAATGATGACGGCGGAAGGCAGCTTCTGCTTCCAGTCCTCCATCAGGGCGACGACCTTGTCCTGGTCACTGAGGTCTATCTTGTTGATTACCAGGATGACCGGGCAGGAAAGCTGGCTGAGCTTCTCCACATATTCGGAGTTCTTGTCCGGAGTCTCCACCACGTCGGTCACATACAGGATGATGTCCGCGTCACCTATGGCGGTGTCCACGAAATTCATCATATTCTGCTGCAGGCGGTAGCGGGGCTTGAGGATGCCGGGAGTGTCGGAGTAGACTATCTGATAGTCATCTCCGTTCACTATGCCCATAATGCGATGACGGGTGGTCTGGGCCTTCGCCGTCACTATGGACAGCTTCTCCCCGACCATCACGTTCATCAGCGTGGACTTGCCGACATTCGGATTGCCGATTATGTTTACGAATCCTGAACGATGCTCCATTATACGTAAGCGCCCATTTTAAGGATGTTCACCTCACCCTCGGTGAGATATCTCCACTCGCCCTTGCTCACACCCTTCTTGGTGAGTCCTGCGAAGTATACTCTGTCGAGCGCGCGCACGTCATAGCCGAGGGATTCGAAAATCCTGCGGACAATGCGGTTCTTTCCGGAGTGAATCTCGATGCCGAGACGTCTGTGGTCGTTTTCGTCGATATATTCGAGTTCGTCGGCGGCTACTGTTCCGTCAGAAAGCTCGATGCCCTGGAGAATCTTCTCATAGTCGTCCTGGCTCAGCTCGTGGTCGAGGATGACCTGATAGATCTTCTTCTTGTCGTATGAAGGATGGGTGAGTCTCTCGGCGATTTCACCGTCGTTGGTGAACATCAGCACGCCTGTTGTGGCCTTGTCGAGGCGGCCTACAGGGTAAACCCTTGCTGTGCAGCCCTTGAGCAGATCCATCACTGTCTTCTCGGCGTGAGGGTCGCTCGCTGTGGTGACATAGCCCTTAGGTTTGTTCATCACGATGTAGACCTTCTCCTCGCCCTTCAGGCGCTCGCCGTTGAAGCGGACATCGTCGTTGAGGACGTTGACCTTGGTTCCGAGTTCCGTAACCACTTCACCGTTAACGGTTACCACACCTGCCTGAATGAATGTGTCGGCCTCGCGGCGTGAACATACGCCGGAGTTCGCGATGAATTTGTTCAGACGGATTTCCTCCTTTATAGGTGTAGCTGCCGCATCGTAATCTGATGCATTGTAATTGTCGATCTGAGGACGGCGGCTGATCATTCTGTTCACTCCGGCCTCATCGATTTCGCTGAACTGCAGAGGTGCCTTCTTCTTTTTCGGAGCGCCCTTTGCCTTAGGTTTCATACCAGGCCTGGCTCCGAACTTGGAGTTCCTGCGAGGTGCGCCTTCGCCGCCTGCCCTGTTATATGATGGGCGGCTGCCGTAGCTTCTTCTCTCTCCGCCTTCGCCTGAACCGTAAGAGGAACCGTAGCTTCTGTGCTCGCCGTTATTGCTGTTTCTGCCATAGCCCTGGCGCTGAGGACGGTTGCCGTAGCTTCTGCGCTGCTCGCCGTCACCTGAGCCGTAGCTCCTGTGCTCTCCACCTTCGCCATAGCTGCGGCGCTGTTCGCCGTCACCGTGGCTTCTGTTTCCATAGCTGTTAGAGTAACCGCTTCTGCCATAGCCGGAACGCTGTGGACGGTCGCCATAACTTCTGCGCTGTTCGCCGTCACCTGAGCCGTAGCTTCTGCGTTCGCCATTCTCACCATAATTCCTACGCTCTCCGCCGTTATAGCTCCTGCGCTCGCCGCCCTCGCCGTAACTTCTGCGTTCTCCGTAGTTTCTGTTGCCGTAGGAGGATGAACGCTCGCCGCCATAGCTTCTGCGCTCTCCGCCTTCACCATAGCTGCGACGCTCACCGCCCTCGCTATAGTTTCCGCCTGCCACGACCTTCTTGCGTGGTCTAAGCCTTCTTCCTTCTGCAGAATACGCCGGTTTGCGCTCTGCATTCTCGGAACCGTAATCGCTACGATTCTCCTGACGGTCGAAACCGTCGTTCTTGTAATCTTCCATTTCTGAATTTGCCTTCTCAGGCTATTTTAAATTAAATATATAGGTAATGCTGCCCTGCTGGAGAGCAGGCGCATCTGCATTCACACTGAAATGCGCGCTGAGTGCCGCCTTGCGTGCTTCAGCCCACAAATTCTTGTCCGTGACCGTGGTCCCGTCGGCTCCCGCCTGCGCTTTCTGAACAGTTCCGTACTGGTCCACCCAGATGGTCACCACTACTTTTCCGCTCGCCTGACTGTTATACGCAGGACGCGGCAGCGAGCCCACAACGCTTCTGCCCTGTACGTGCGCATTCGGCGAACCTCCGGTAGCACCCTTGTTGGTATTTCCCTTAGGCTGTCCGGCCTTGTAGCCTTCCGAGGCCTGCGTCGCGCTGTGCGGAGCCGTCAGGGAAGTGTCCTTCTTGCTCATTCCCGGGAACGAGGCGCGCGGGTCCAGCACAGGTTCGGCCGGAGTCTGAGGAACTTCCACGTCTCCGTGCTCGTCAGGCGCGGTGGCCGGAGTGAGATTCTTCTTCTCCGACACATACGGCGACTCGCTCCGCTGCACCAGCTCCACCGGCTTGCTCAGGTCGATCTCCTCAGCCTGAGGCTCGCGGCCGTTGCGGTTCTGCACCATCGGTTCCACCTCTTCCTCCGTGAAGTCGATTACGAAGGTCGACTCCTGAGGCGGCGGGTAAATGTATTTCAGACCGGTGAAAGAACAGAAGAGCGCCGAGCAGACCGGTATGGCCACGGCCAATACCGCCCCCACCGCGCTGGAAATCCTGTCCTGTCTTTCCCTTTCTCTGAGATACTGTTTCATCATATCAGTCCTCCGGCTGCGTCGCCAGGATCACTTTGTAATGGTTTCTCTTCGCGATATTCATCATCGCCACAATCTCCTTCACCGGAACAGTCTCGTCCGAATAGATGGAGAAAGTCGGATCTTCTTCACTCTGAAGAAGTTCCACGAGCTCGTCCTCTACCGTCTCATAGCTGACCGGCTCTTCGTTGCCGTTCACGTGATAGGTATAGATGTCGTCTCCCCAGTCCTTGATGCTCACGCTCACCGTGGCTTTCGCGGACACCTGCCCCGTGCTCTTCGGAAGCAGAAGCTTCAGCGCGTTCGGGTTCACCAGCGTCGAAGTCACGAGGAAGAAGATGAGCAGCAGGAACACGAGGTCGCTCATCGACGACATCGATGTTTCGGAAAGCGCTCTGGTAGTTCTCTTTATAGCCATATTATTCGTTCTCTCCCTCGGCCGGTTCGTTGAGCAGGTCCATAAAGTTTATGGTCGCGCTCTCCATCTTGAACACGAGACCCGAGATCTGGTTTGTCAGGTAATTGTATCCGAAATATGCGAGGATACCCACGATAAGACCGCCCACGGTGGTGACCATAGCGGTGTAGATACCGCTGGAAAGCATCGTGATGTCAAGGTTGTTGCCGGCCTGGGACATATTGAAGAAGGCCTGGATCATACCGACTACGGTTCCGAGGAATCCGACCATAGGAGCACCTCCGGCGCAGGTCGCGAGGAAAGGAAGACCCTTCTCGAGTCTTGCGACTTCGAGGTTTCCGGTGTTCTCGACAGCCGTCTGGATGTCCGCGAGCGGACGTCCCATACGCTCGATGCCCTTCTGGACGAGTCTTGCGACAGGGGAGTCGTACTTCTCGCAGAGAGTGAGCGC
>CAVCSJ010000057.1:0-12743 GCA_963604895.1 bacterium | reverse complement strand
GGAGTCCCCAGGACGCCGCGGCGTCCAATGCGTGTTCGTGCGTGTCGAAAATATCGAGGCTTTCGGACGGGATATGATAGAGGGTGCACCAGAGGCCTCTGTGTGCAACTTCTTTTGGATCAAGTAATTTCAAGGATCCAGAAGCGGCGTTTCGCGGGTTCGCGAACGGGGCTTCCTCGTTCTCCTCCCTCTCTTCGTTAAGACGGTCGAAGGCTTCGTAAGGCATCAGGATTTCGCCCCTGATTTCGAAGTCCTCGGGATAGTCCCCGTGAAGTTTCCGGGGGATGTTGGAGATCATTCTGACATTGGCGGTGACATCGTCACCGACCGCGCCGTCTCCGCGTGTGAGTGCGCGGTAAAGTTCGCCCTTGCGGTATTCCAGGCAGATGGCCGTGCCGTCGAATTTGAGCTCGCAGCTGTAGCTGAAGCCGCTTCCTATGGATTTGTCTGCGCGGAGTGCAAATGCCTCTACCTCAGCGATATTGTAGGTATTTCCGAGCGACAGCATCGGGTAGCGGTGGGGGTATTGGGCGAATTCGCGCTTCTGGCCGGGCGTTGCGGTTTCCAGGTCGCTGCCCACTCTGTGGGTGGGGGAGTCGGGTGCGTCGAACTGAGGCCACTGCTTTTCCAGGTCCTCCAGCTCGTGCATCATCATATCGAAATCGTAGTCGCTGATCGTCGGAGCATTGTCCACATAATACCTGTGGCTGTTCTCCTTCAATGTTTTGCGCAGTTCGCCGATTCTCAGTTCCGCTTCCCGTTCTGTCATAAAATGAAATTTACCTTTTCAGAAATTCTCTATGAATCCCTAAAAAGGCAAATATAGTCATTTTTGGCGTAATTGCAGGTAAAAATGTTATTGTGTTAGAACTTCATTTCGAGACCGACGGTCAGGGTGAAGCA
Source organism: bacterium (assembly GCA_963604895.1). GTDB lineage: Bacteria > Bacteroidota > Bacteroidia > Bacteroidales > UBA932 > Cryptobacteroides. Next base: position 11,840 of record CAVCSJ010000057.1, on the reverse strand, counting down.
GCGCGGGGATTTGTATTTCTCGCCTGTCGGGAGTTCCATATAGCGGTGCGTCATCCTCCAGGCGCAGTCGATGCGGACCAGACGGAAGATGTTGCTGATGCCGGCGGCCATCTCCACGTAAGGCTTGTTCAATGAGTACATCCCGACAGGGAAGAGCATAGGCGCGTCCGCTGACCACTCGCTGCCGAGGATGCCGTTGTTCTTTGTCGTGAGCGTGCCGTAAGCCGCTTTCACTGTGGCGATTTCCCGCCAATGCAGTTTCTTTATGAGAGGAATCTTTCCGAGGAAGAATCCGCCGAAGTCGTGCTCCCAGAACAGGGTGGTCCAGGTATCTGCCGCGAATTCGTAGAACTCCATACAGGAGAATGCGTTACGGTCGTTTATATAGGTTCCGTTGCCTTCGAAGAGTTTGAGCATCGGATACGGGACTTTTCCCACGATGTTGCCCGCGGTGAAGCGGATGTCGGAAGTCCCGACAGGAGGTACGCGAAGCTTGTATTTGACCTTCATTTCCGAACGGAAATAGCTGTAGTCGTTCTTTCCTATGCCCTTCAGGGAACCTGTAAGGTCGAAGGTGACCACAGGATATTTCGTGTGGAGGTAGCTCTTGCTGAATACCCCCCGGTCCACGGTTTCATTTTTGGAGATTCTGGCTTCAAAGCGCAACGCATTGGCTCCCGCTGAGTTGACAAAGATTGTATCCAAGCCGGCAGCCCCTCCCGGAATCGGAGTTTTGACTACCTTCATCATCGGGACATACTGGTTGGCGAAGATTCTCTGAACCTGAAGTGTGGTGGATGTGTTGAGCCAGGGAGCGATTTCCCAGTCATAGGTCACATAGAAGTCGTTCACAGGGCTTCGCTTCTCGCTGTTGCGTTTGGTGAGAAGGGAGGAGAGGATGTTGGTCTCGTTGAAGGCGGATGAACTTCGGCCCAGCTGCCGGACATCCTTTCTGGCGGAGACTGTGATTTTCTTCGTCGGGTAACGGCTCAGCATCCACTCGAGGGTGAGTCCGCCCTTGAATTCCCTGTCGCGGGTACCGTAGGCAAGGTAGGTGGTGTAGCGGAATTTGCGGCTGAAGTCGGCGGTGGATCTGAAGCCCAGGGCGAATCGGTAACCCTCCAACTTATTGAAACTGTATATGTTGGAGTATGGGCCTATGCCGACGTATTTGGTCTGCAGATAACCGCTTATAAAGGTGTTTACCAGATCGTAGAGATTATGGTAGAGAGGGACGTTCTTAATGGAATCCACCATCTGGTAGATGCCCTTTTCCTTCTCGGAAAGCTGGTAGGGGCGTGCTGCGTCCCACCATTGGTCGCTTTTGCGACCGGCATCCTTGAAAACGGTGACAGGAGGCTCGGGGTTGGCGTGCAGGCGCTGCGCTTCGCGGCCCAGCTTGGGGTTCATATAGTCGATCTGGCGGTTGCCGAGGAAGGACGCGATCTTCGAGGAGTCGTTCATCGTGACGGAGAAATCGACGTAGAGCTTGTCCTGCTTGTAGAACCAGAGCGAGTCTACGAGCTGGTCTGTGCGGTCGATGACGATGTCGCGTATCCAGTTGACATTGGCGCCTTTACGGAGTTTGACGTGCATCTCGCGCATCGCGAAGTCCTGGGCGTCAATGGCCATTTCGCCATCGAATACGGAGGAGGAGACCATCTTGCCGGGGTGGAAGCGGATTTTCCAGGTTTTGCGGCCGTCGATGTCGAGGCTGTCGATGAGGAAATAGTTGTAGTAGACGTCGCCGTTAGGGGAGAGCGGGGACGGAATCTGGATGTTGAATGCGTCGATGAAGTTGTTGTAGAAGTTGGTCTTGAGGTGCATACTGCCGGTGAACTGCAGCAGGGCGTTCTCTTCGTTGAGTCCGGAGACGCGGCTGGCTTCTATGATTTCGCGGTCGACTTCGGGGTTTTTGCTGTGGTAGCGCTTGGAGCGGTTCTCGGAGATCATCACCGGGAGGTATGGGCGGCCGGAGATGACGGAAGTGTCCATATAGTCGAATACGAAGCCGAAGTTCTTGCGAATCAGACGGTTGCGTATCTGGTCGTCAGCGTTGGTGAGGTCGAGTTCGGTTTTGGTGTAGATGTCGCAGGAGTAGGCGTCGCGCCTTTCGGGATCGTTGATGTCGCGGTGGGCGTCTATCTGGCTGAGGATCCATTTCATATAGTGGTTGTCCGGCTTGACGACGACGGCGTCAAGGGAGTTGCGGATCATCTGCAGGGAGAAGTTGATTTCGTTGAATGAGCTCTTTTTTACGGGGCTTTCGGCTTCTTCGTAGCCGAGGATGGAGGCGCAGAGGACGGTGGCGCTGCTGTCGCGGGTTTCCATCGTGTAATATCCGTCAAGGTCGGTGGAAACTCCTATGGTGGTGCCTTTGAAGAAGACTCCGACGAAAGGGAGGCCTTCTCCGGTCTCGGCATCGGTGACGCGGCCTTTCACTTTGGTGCTCTGGGCTCCTGCGGCGATGCTCGCAGCAAGGCTCAGAGTTATTAGTGTCAAGGTCGCCAATACCTTACTTATCAGCCTGTTGTTATGAAGTTTCATCATCTCGTTTCATCTATGTCTTGTGCGGTATGCCGGCGTATGGCTTGCGGCAGTCTGCTGACTGGCAGGAGACCACCTTCCGCGCTTCGTGCTCCAATGCGTACGCGAAATCAGTCGCTACGCCGAAATGCTCATTACGGGCGCAGCAAACATTTTTTCGGCTAGAGATAGTCCGTGTAGAGGATGCCGTCGAGGTGGTCGCACTCGTGCTGGAAGATTACGGCGGTGTAGCCCTGGATGCTTTCTGTGGTATCCTTCAGTGTCTTCAGGGATGTGTAGCAGATGTCTATGTCCTGATAACGTTCCACATTTCCGCGTCTGCCCGGGATGCTCAGACAGCCCTCGGGACCTTCCTGCTTTTCGCCTCTGCGAGAGGTGATACGGATGTTAGGATAGACTTCGAAAGGCTCGCCTTCTTTGTCATATCTCTTAACTGCCACGACACGGCGTGTGATACCCACCTGCGGGCCGGCGATGCCGACACCGTCCTGCTCGGGAGAGGTCACGGTCGCTATCATCTTCTGTGCGAGTGCAGCATATTCGTCGCTTTTTAACGCCTTGTCATCAAGGGTGTTACACTTGGTGCGCAGCACCAGGGAGTCCGCCTCGTCATCTACTGTCAGGACACGCATAGTTTCGCCCTGTCCCAGAATCAGTTCTTTCTCTGACTTGGTCAAGCCCCCGTTCTGACAGGCCGCCGCAGCCGCCATTAAGGCCGTAACTGCAAGATTATTAATCAGTTTCTTCATTTTCTTTCCTAAAAATGTGATACTCCTAATCTGAATTTCAGCCTCAAAGTTAAACAATATTACCGTTCCATCATCTGAAATTGAAGTGTTTTTCGTATCTTGGCTCCGCTGAAATAAGAAGTACAGAATATGAAAAAATCGTTTCTTTGTTTTGTCGTCTGCCTTATGGCCGCCGGTGTTTCTCTTCAGGCCAGGACTCCGCGCGCGCTGCGCCAGTATATGAGGGACTCGCTTTCGGTCGTAACCGAACGGTGTCAGAAGGTTCTGAAAGCGGCCTATATGGAGGGCACGCTCCTGGAAGTGAGGAAGGATGTGCCCGGATATGAAGGATATCCTGTGAAACTCTACGAATATTGGACGGGAAAGGACATAAAGCTGGGAGAACGCAAGAAAGGTCTGGTCCTGCTTCTGGATCCGTCGCCGGAGAAACTCGCGAAGTGGATTATAAACGCAGTCTGGGACGTTCGCGGAGAGGTCCGCTACGCCGATGTGGAGCGCCTGCGCAAGTTCATCCTCTATCAGTCCGGAGCGCAGTTCCCGGTGAAGGGCGTGGTGTACGAGGCGATGTACACGCCGGGATTCTACGAGCCTTATGTGTTCAAGGACGGTGTTACCGTCTACGTGAAGGACGGCCCGATGAAGGCCGAAGACAAGACCTGCACCGAGGAACAGCTTCAGTTCTATATTTCGATGGAAAACTCTGACCTTAAGGAGAATACGGGAACCTACGCCCGCATCTGCAGCACTACGCGCACGATGTACTACGCCGCCGGCGGCACTGACGAAGTGGGGCGCGACGAGGCAGGTTTCAAGAGCCAGGCGTGGCTCGACACCGTCCGCAAGCTCTACCTGCAGGCCTGGGATTCAGACCGCAACTTTCTCATCTACGCCTGGGCCAAGGCCAATCTTGACACTCCTGTGGAGTAGTTATCTGCCGAGAATCAGGTCCGCAAGCCGAGCCGGGGAATCTGCGAGGGCGAAAGGGGAGCAGGCCGCGAGTTCCTCGCGGGTGCGGAAGCCCCAGGTTACGCCTATGGTGCGGACTCCGGCATTCAGGCCGGTCTGCATATCCACATTGGAATCTCCGACATAGACTGTTTCTTCTTTCGCAACGCCCGGGGCGGATGCGAGAACCTGGTTCACGATCTCGGGATCGGGCTTGATGGGCTGGCCGTCACGCTGGCCCAGGACGCAGACGAAGCTATATTCTCCGAAAAAGTGGGCGATGAGCTTCTCGGCTCCGTCCTGATATTTGTTCGATGCGACGGCAAAACGGACTCCGGCTTCGGAGAGTTTCTTAAACATCTCCGGAATGCCTTCGTATGGCCGTGTGAGGTCGCATTTGTGGGCGTCATAATATGGCAGGAAAAAACCGGCCATCCTCTGTACATTATCTTCAGTGACCTTATCCGCAGGCATCGCCGCGCGGAAAAGGTTATATATGCCCCGGCCTACCATCTGATAGTATTCGTCCAACCGATGCTCCGGGAAACCGCACTGGCGGAGCGCGTAATTACACGAATCTCCCAGGTCTGCGGCAGTGTCCAGCAGCGTGCCGTCCAGATCAAAAATCGCAAGTTTTGTCATACTGCAAAATTAGGCATTATTACCGAACTGAGAACAATATGGTGTGAACAATATGGTCAGGATTATAGCGGTATATTCGGCTCTGATGATACAATATGGTATCCGGCTGCAGCTGATTACGATTACACTACTGCAGGTTCTTCGATGGTTGGTCATATGGGTGCGTACTGGTCAGTTACTCCAACAGACGAAGAAGGCTTCTTTAAAACTGAGAAATTCTACCCCGCGTAGCTGTGCATTCCGCCGAGGAGGAAATTCACGCCGAAGTAGGTGAAGAGCACGGAGATGAAGGCCAGCAGGAGGTAGATGTTATAAGCCGCAGGCTTGCGCAGGAACTTGAAAATGCTCCTGTGGGTGGGTATGGCGTAGATGAGCAGGGTGATGAGCGCCCAGGTCTCCTTCGGATCCCAATTCCAGTAGCAGCCCCAGGAGACGTTTGCCCAGACCGAGCCCGTGATGATGCCCGCTGCAAGGAAAAACAGTCCGAAATAGAGCATCAGACTTGATACGTCAGCGAGCCTTCCGACACTCTCCCTTCCACGCGAAATCCCGTTCACGACAAGCCCGGCGGCGCTGTTCACCATAATCACTGCCAGAATGGCGTAGGAGAGCATCATCAGCGACACGTGGATACTCAGAAGCGGCGAAGACAGCACAGGAACCAGAAGGGTCACTGATGGATTCGCCTGCCCCATTGCGGCTACCAGAAGCGCCAGCGAGGCGACAATCAGCGCGAACGGCTGCATCAGAGTGAAGCGTTTGCCGACAAGCAAGCCCGCGAGCAGCACGGTCCAGGCGATGGCCATCATCGTCTCCGCGCCGTTCGAAAGCGGCACGTGTCCGCCGGCAATCCACATAAGTACCAGCATCACAGTCATATACGCAAATAGCAGAATCCCCAGCACCAGAGCCGCAAGCCGCACGCGGACATCAGTCGTACGGGCCTTGGCGTAATCGTTCACGAACCAGCCGAGCAGCAGAAGGCCCGCCAGAAGGAACACGCCGGCGACGGGAAACATTGGCGGGAACGTGTTGTAGACACGTTCCGCCCCGATCTTTATGCCGGACGGAAGACTCTCTCCCGCCTGCCGGGTCTGGAACTTGCGGATCTTCTCGAGCGAAGAGCTGAGCGCCTCGTAGTCGCGCGCCATCGCCAGCTCGCCGATATAATTCATACTCTTGCGGATGAACACCCACTCGTCGGACGGAATGTCCTCAGGCAGAGCGTCATTCTGCGAGTACCAGCTGATGCGGCCGAGCGAGTCCGCAATCGGATAAATCTTCAGCAGCTCGCCTGCGAGCAATGCGCTGACGGCCTGCTGCCGAGCCTGAGCGTCGCCTGCGCTCCGACGAGTCTTCTGCGGCACGTCCTTCCAAGACGACGGATAGAACATCCATCCCGCCATAACCTGCTCATCAGTAAGCTGATACACATCTTTCGAACCGTAAAGTTTCAGACGGAAATCCCGCGCGACCGTCTGCAGCGGACACACGCGCCCGTGGTAGTAGACATAGAGTTTGCCCAGCTGCGCAGCCGTCTCGCGCGAAAGCGTCTTAGGTGTTTTTTCCGTGGCCGCTGACGCGTCCAATGTATTAACGCACAGCAGTATTGCCATCGCCGCTGTGGCACCGGCCACTTTCTTCGCGATGCCTTTGAATTTGCGGTCGGTGAAAAAGAAGATAATGAAAGTCAGAAGAAATAGAACGTAGCCTGTGTAGACCAGCAGGGTTCCGACCGGGTCACGGGAAACCGTGAAGCTGGACCCCCTTTCATCCTCATCGTAACTGGTCTGGTAGAAGCGGTAGCCGCGGTATGAAAGTATGTGATTCATACTGATTTGAGCGGTTTTTACCTCTTTCCCGTCCCTGTCGAGCACCGTCACTTGCGAACGGTAGTCCGAAGGGGTGTCGGTTCCAGGATAATAGTCGATGGCGAAATCGTCCAGACGGAGCGAGAAACCCATATCTCTTGCCCCGTCGGAGTTATCTGTATATGAGGATGTTTCATCGCCGGCACGGACGTGCAGCATCCCCTTTCTTGCAGAAAATGTGGATGTGAGCGCCCCGGCAATGATAAGCAGCGCCGCGATATGCATCCCGAACGCCGCAGGTCTGAGCAGTAACCGTTTAAACATTAGTTTCTGAATTCAAGAAATCGTCAGGAAATATACGAATTTTAAACTTCCCTTTTACAAAACAAGGGGTTGGCTCAGCATAATTCTGAGCCAACCCCAATCACAACACTATATAGATTCGATAAATTTCACTACGGCGTCGCGGTCGGCCTTGGAGAGCTTGCGGAACTCCTCTACGGAAGCACGGGCATCGCTCTGAGGGTCTCCGTGCCACATAATGGCCTCGATGACGGTATTTGCGCGGCAGTCGTGCAGGCGGTCCTCACCGCCGGCGACGATGGTGCTGAGTCCGCGGCCCCAGAGAGGGGTGGTGCGGCACCAGCCGGTACGGATATCGTTCTTCATATGGAGCTTGTGCTGAACCATATCGGTATAAGGCCAGATCTTCTGATGAGGGTATCTAGGCAGGCGGCTGTCACCGTCCTCGAAGAAGCCGTTAGGATCGGTGAAATTGTCCTCTCCTGTGGTCCAGGTAGGTCTGTGGCAATATGCACAGCCTATCTGGGTGAAGATTTCCTTGCCCCTCTGAACATCTTCGTCGTCCATATCGCGGGCCGCAGGGACTGCGAGGCCGCGGTGCCAGATCATAAAGTCGGTGAATTCGTCGTCACTCATCTCAGGCTCGATGTCTTTAGCCATCAGATAGTTGTAGATATCCTTCTCAGGATCTCCGGTCTTGTTCTCCTCCGGAAAATATTTGTAGAACTGATCCTGTACCTCCTTGTCCCGGGAAGCCACCTTGGCGTAGGTAGCCGTCATATAGTTGTAACGGCGGTCGCTGCGGGTGACGTTCGTGATGTTCCAGATGGCGTTCGCGCCGGCCGCATCCTGGAGAGGACCGCGGGAAAGGGCGTAGGTATAGCGCAGAGGATGACCGGTCTTGCCGTAGGTCTTTACCCATTCGCCGTTCGCGAAGATGCTCGGATTCAGAGGGACCCCGGCCTTCTCTTCGGCCGCGTACTGGGCCTTCAGGTCGGCATCATCTATGGCGTCCAGAAGGCCTACTCCATAGACTCCGATGGTGGATTCCAGACGGACGCGCACATTACTGTGGTCGACTGTCGTGGTGACTCCGTTCTTGGTGACCTCGAGAGGAACGTAATATGCGTCCTCAGGGATGGTAACTTCCGGATAGATAAGGGTATAGGTCTCACCGTCAGGGAATTTGTTGCCCCATTCGTCCTGATATGAGAGCCAGTCGATCCTGATCTTGGTCTCGTCAACCGGGGCTTTGAAAGGCTCGACCGCGAGGGTCTGTGGCATACCGGTGAGGGAACTGAGATAAGTATCAGTTTCATCGGTGATTACCAGAAGATAACCGTTCGTCATCTGGTCAGCCCTGTATTCGGTCTGACGGCGTCCGTGGCTATAGTTCGGGTGGCAGTAGAGACAGCCGCGGCGGACCATAAGAGGTCCGAGTCCGTGGAAGGCTCCGTCCTTGTTCTGGTTGTAGTCTCTTTCGAAGAGCTGTTCGCCGTTCTTGAAGGCCTGGACCATACCCTCGCTTTCTACTACGGGAGTAGGCTGCTCATAAGCGGAAGCGCTTGAATTGAAAGCCGTTCCGAGCTTTCCTCCTGCGTACCATTCGTCGCTGAGCTCCACCGGTTCGGGAGTATTATTCTCGTTCTTGTCACAGGCGGCAAGAACGAGAAGTGAAGCGGCTATCAAATATACTTTTTTCATATTTTCTTTAGTCGTTGATAAGGGCCTGGCGGGCAGCCTCGAGTGCGGTGTTCAGGGCATCGCAGGCATCGATGGCTTCCTTTACCTTGGCGTCCTTGTAGTTCTTAACGAACGGTCTAGGCATAGCGTCGATGGCCTTGAGGCAGTTCTCCAGAGCGGAGACCACTCCGTCATTGGCTGACTTGTCAGCCTTTGAAACATAAGCGCTTACGCTGTTCGGCTGTGCGGAGGTGGCACCGAGCTTTCCGAAGTATGCGCTGCGGATGCTGACTACGTTGTCGTAGAAGTCGGTGATGGAATTCCAGGAGTGAGGGGACTCGATGTAGTTGATGTCTTCACCCGTGTACGGCTTGCCGATCTTGGAGTTGCCGACCTCGTCGATGATATCCTTGCAGCCTTCGATGATCTGCTCGCTGCCTGCAGTGACTGATTTCCAGACACTTCCGGCCTGTCCGCAGAGTTTCATCTGCTCGCCGAAGTCATCTTCAGGCTCAGCCTCTGCATCCTCGAGAATGCCCTGCTTCTCGGCGGTGACATTGTCCATTCCGGCCCAGGCTGCCTCGAGGCGGCAGGCATTGACCGCAAGGTCGCGTGCTACTGCGATGACGTATTTGAGCTCAACGTCGGAGATTTCGGAGGCTTTGCGGGACGCGCCGTCACGGAAGATGATGTATTCGATGCCGTGGAAGCCTACGAGGCCGTTATTGAGGTTGGAGACGACGTTGTCGATGTCGGCCATCATCTTCTCGCTGCCCAGAAGATTCTCGAGGGCTACGCGGTCGAGCGGCCAGGTGTCGATGTGCGGGTCGATGGAGTACTTGGAAGCTGCGCCGAAGAGGAAGGCTTCGCTCCACTCCCAGTACTGGCGGGCGCTCTTCCAGAGTTCACAGGCGCTGCTGACTCCTGCATCGGTCTTGCTGCTCTCAAGTGCCTCGAGGGCTGACTGGAGGCTCAAGCACTTGTCTGCGAGGGCCTGGTAGGTAGGTACGACTGTCTGATCGACGAATTCTTCGTTCGCTTTCTGGAGTGACTCCTCCTTTGCGTTTGTCGGATCTGTGTTTTCCTTCTCGCACGATGCTGCGGCGAGAACCATTGCTGCTACTGCAGCGAGTTTCAATACTTTCTTCATATTTCTGTATAGTTATTTGTTTATTTTCTGTCGAAGAAGCCGGCGAAGGCGATGCCGAGGGTGAGGGATGGCTCGTCGTTAAACGGGGCTTCGTAGTAACGCTTCGAGTATTCGGCTTTTATGACGATCTGATCGATCGGGTACCAGTTGATGCCGACCGCGATGCGGTGCTTGCCCACCCAAGGGTAGTCGAGTACGCCTGAAGCGACTTTGTGCATTGCGTCGTAATACTCGTAGTGAGCGAAGACATAGCACTTGTCCTCTATTTTATTACAATGCGCGAGCACGTCATAACCTATCTCGAAGCTGCCCACGATGGCGTCAGACCCCACGGCGTTGCGCGACGAAGGGGAATCGGCGGACATATTGTTCTTGTTGAAGGCCGTGATTTCGGCGGAATTGTCCAGATGGGCGTAGTCGAAGACTCCGCGGGCGATGATGCCGTGGTCATTGTAGGTGAAGTCGGCCGAGCCGATATACACGCCGCCCTTGCAGTCCTCGTATTTCTTGTTCTTGGTCAGGGAGTTGCTGAAACTGGTGCCGTAGTAGCCGCTCAGGCCCGCCCTGAGGCCTTTTATAGATGTATTGTCGAGTCTGAAGGCTCCGGCGTAGGAGTTCGCGATCTTGAATTCGTAAGGGGAACCGGCTCCGCTCTGGATGAAATTCTCGGTGCTGAAGCGGTCGGAATCGAGACCCGGAAGGAAAAGAAGTTCGTATTTCCAGTCTTTACGGCCTCCGAAAGAACCGAATACTTCTAAACCGACTTCGTGCCAGGTGCAGGGAAAGATGGTGTTTTCACCTTCCTGGCGATATCCCGTAAAGAATTCATTAGGAAGGTGATGGCCATTGGTGAGACCTACCGGGACGATAATCATACCGGCCTTCACATTGAATGCAGGATGGATGGTTTTCTGGATCCAGGCTTGCTCGAGGGCGACTTCGCCGCCGCGCTCGATCTCGCTTTCGTATTCACCTGTCTCGTCGGCTTCGAGCTCTACCGCACTTTCGGTACCGCCGTGCTCGAATTCGATTTCGGTGCCGAGACTCCAGCCCTTGCCGAAGTCATAACCGAGGTTGATGACGAAGTGAGGCAGGTCGAAACGGCCGTGGCTCTTGTCGTCCGCGTATTTTTCAGGGGTAATGTATCTCTGCCAGGCGTCGCTGTAGAAGTTTCTGGTGTACATCGCTTCGCCGTAGCCTCCGATGGTCAGTTTACCGCTCTGCTCTGTGCCCTGATTCCGTGTCTGTGCAGACCCGGAAAATGCTACAGCCAGCATCAGCGTCGAAGTCAATATTAATTTGTGTTTCATAATCACTACTAATTTCGCTGCAAAATTACTCCCGCTCACCCTATGCGGTCAATCACCCATTTTTGGTAATTCTCCTGCCGGGCAGCTAACAAGTTTTAGGTATTAAACGTTCACAGGGGCTTTTTCATTTGTGAACGCGGGGGATTTGTCCTATTTTTGCCGGCGAAATATAGATTATGAATTTTACAGGTCTGATTATAGGTTTAGCGGCATTCCTCTTCATAGGAATGTTCCACCCGATAGTGATAAAAGCCGAATACCATTTCGGCACCGGCTGCTGGTGGGTATTTTTCATCGTGGGACTGCTAGCCGCCGCCGCGTCGCTCCTGATCCACGGCTACATTCTCTCCACCGTCCTGGGCGTCTTCGCGTTCTCCTGCTTCTGGAGCATTCTGGAAGTCTTCGAGCAGAAGGCACGCGTCGAAAAGGGCTGGTTCCCAGCCAATCCCAAGCGCCTGCACACTTACCGCTTCCGCAACAGGCAGCAGTAGTAAATTGCCGGCAGGACAGACTCTGCGGAACGTAATCTTTTTCCTCGGCCGCTTCGCGTCCAATACGTTAGAGTCTGTCCTGCCGGAGCACCATATGAAGCGCACTTACAGGAATTTCCCAGTGACACTCTCCGGGCACGAGCGGATGGCCGCCGGAGTGCCGGCAGCGACGATGCGCCCGCCCTGCGAGCCGCCGCCCGGTCCCATAT
>CAVCSJ010000056.1:0-12877 GCA_963604895.1 bacterium | reverse complement strand
ATACAGGGCCGCCTTTCCGGGATGATGGGGATTGGAGGTGGGATAGTTCACCACGCCGTCCAGCAGCGTCCCCCAATACACAAGCCCTGCCGCAGCGAAACAGTAATTGCTGAGTTTTCTGTTGTCCCATACGGTGCGGTTCAGAACGCCCCCGGCTATACCCGCAGTCAGTCCGGTATAGATCACCGGCAGTTTCCAGTACTTCCCTTCATATATCTGCTGCGAACCCACCATCATCATGGAACCCGCGAACAGAGTGCCCGGCTTCAGCTCCTTCCTGTGGCCCATTCCCGCGAAGAACTCCTTGAAAGAGAACAGGTTCTCCACAGAATCCTCCGGAGATACATCTTCCGAGGATCCGAAGCCGTTCGTGAAGGCCTCAGTCTTGAACTGTCCCCGGGAAGGTGTCTCCATCACTGCCAGAAGCAGCAGGATCGCCGTTATGCATCTGAAAAACTTCATCACAGACCGGCCTTTTCCATCGCCGCTATGAATGCGCGGACTTCTTCGTCGGAATTGAACTTCACGGTCATGCTTCCCTTTCCGGAAGCGCTTCTCTTCAGCGAAATCTTATCTCCGAAAAACTTTCCGATGTGCTCCAGCATCTTATAATACTCGTCCGGAAGCCTCTGATCTTCAGCGGAATCCTTCTTCCCCTCGGCCTTCGCCGGAGTCTTGAGCTTCTCCTCGAGCTGACGTACCGAAAGGTCATCCTTGATGACCAGGTCGCAGAGCTGCTCCTGCATCGCGGGATCCTCCACGCCCAGTATCACTTTCGCGTGGCCCACGCTCAGAAGCCCCACTTTGAGGTCGTGCTGAACCTTCGCAGGAAGTTTCAGAAGACGGAGGTAATTCGTGATCGAAGCCCTCTTCTTGCCCACGCGCAGAGCCATCTGCTCCTGCGTGAGGTCGCACTCGTCGATGAGCCTCTGATAGCTCAGCGCAGTCTCGATTGGATCGAGATTCTCTCTCTGTATATTCTCCACAATCGCCATCTCGAGCATCCCCTGCTTCGAGGCGCTGCGGATGTACGCAGGAATCATATCCATCCCCGCGATCCGGCAAGCCCTGTAGCGGCGTTCGCCGCTGATAATCTGATACTTGCCCTCGTCGGTCTTGCGTACGGTAATCGGCTGTATAAGTCCGAGGCTGCGTATGGACGCAGCCAATTCCTCCAGAGCTTCACCGTCGAAGCTCATACGCGGCTGGAAAGGATTCGGAGTGATGAGGTCTATCGGAATGCGCACAATGTCAGCACTTTCCGACTCGTTCTCGTTTTTCCTTTCTCCTACTATCTCCTTGTTTACGTAGCCCACCGGCTTGCGCAGCCTGTCAATATCGGCCGCTTCGCCGAGCAATGCGCTGAGGCCCTTTCCCAGACCTCTCGGTTCTCTACTTGCCATATCAGTTCTGCTGTTCGTTGCGGTCGCGGACTTCCTTCGCCAGGCTCAGGTAGTTCGACGAACCATTGCTCATAATGTCATAGAGGATGATAGGCTTTCCGTGGGACGGAGCCTCGCTGAGCCTGATGTTCCTCTGGATTATGGTATTGAATACCATATCCTTGAAGTGCTCGCGGAGCTCGTTCACCACCTGTGTGTGGACCTTCGTGCGTCCGTCGAACATCGTGACGACGAAGCCTTCGATGGTAAGCGAAGGATTCGCGCCGTACTGTACCAAACGTATGGTCTGAAGCAGTTTTCCCAGACCTTCGAGGGCAAAGAATTCAGGCTGGACAGGAATCAGAACCGAGTCCGCTGCCGTGAGCGAGTTTACGGTGACAAGTCCCAGAGAAGGGGAGCAGTCTATCAGGATATAGTCGTAGTTGTCCTTGACAGGTGCCAGCGCCTTCTTGAGCAGCTGTTCCTTGTCCGGAGCGTCAAGCATCTCAATCTCCACGCCTACCAGGTTGATATGGGACGGAATCATATGGAGGTTGTCGATTTCGGTCTGGATGAGCGCATCCTCCACGGGCAGAGTTCCGATCATAACCTCATAGAGGGTTCTCTTCTCGTCATTGTCCGGCGAAAAGTTCAGCCCGGAAGTGGTATTTGCCTGAGGATCAGCGTCCACGATGAGGACTTTCTTCTCGAGTACCGCAAGGGAGGCTGCAAGATTGATGGCAGTCGTGGTCTTTCCCACCCCTCCTTTCTGATTCGCTATTGCTATAATCTTTCCCATAATAGTAATTTGGTATAGAAATGCAAAGCTACGAAAATTATTCCATATTTCACGTCACTTGACACTGACCTTGTGTCAAAGTGGCTTCAGACATTGGCCGGAGGCCGCAAAAGTGATGGAAGAACAAAATGTTATGAAGTTTGAAAAGAATTTCTATCTTTGCAGATTGTAAAGTTTATTTGCCGGACGACCACATTGCAGCCGGATTCGAGTACAGTTATATTTAATGAGCATCAGCAACACCACCTGGTACATAATCGTGAACCCGCACGCGGGTTCCGGCAAGACTATCCACGAGTGGGAAGTCGCAGAAAAGAAGCTCGCCGCATACGCGGTCCCTTACGTTTCCGTATTCACGGACCACAAATATCACGCTGAAGAATTGGCCTACAAGGCCGCGGAGAAAGGATTCAGGCGCTTCCTCGCCGTGGGCGGAGACGGCTCCGTGCACGAGACTCTCTCGGGGATGATGCGCTGGTGCGACGAGAGAGGTGTCGCGAGCGAGGAGTTCACTCTCGGAGTGATTCCGATCGGCTCCGGCAACGACTGGATCAAGTCACTCGGCGTGCCTCACGACACTGAGAAAGTCGTGGAACTGCTCTCGCAGGAGTCTTTCACCAGGCAGGACGTCATCAGGGTGACTGCCGCCGGCGACAAGGTCTGCCATATGGCGAACATCGGAGGAGTGGGCTTCGATTCGCACGTCTGCGCCCGCGTGAACACTCAGAAGGAAGCCGGAAAGCGCAGCACGCGCATCTATGTAAACGCACTGTTTCATACTATATTGAATCTCAAAAAGTTCCGTGCAGAGGTAATCTGCGACGGCAAGACTCTCTACAGCGGCCCGTGCTACTCCATAGCCTTCGGCAACGGGCGCTACAGCGGCGGCGGAATGAAGCAGACCTGCGACGCTGTCATCGATGACGGAATGATCGACATAATGGTAGTCCCTGTGGTTTCCATCTTCGCCCTGGTCAAAGAGGTCCGCCGTGTATTCGACGGAACCACAAGCAGCTCGTCCAGAATCATCTACTCGCGCGCTTCGGAAATCCACGTCGCACCGCTCGATGCGCGCTCCTCGGACATCGTCGAAATGGACGGGGAAATCGTGGGCAATCTTCCTCTCGCGGTCGAGGCGACGGGACATCAGGTGAATGTCGTCTGCGGCCACAGGAAATAAGGAGTAAATCCCGCACTCAGGTATTTCTGTGGGCGGTTGTACTGAACGATTTAGTGCTCCGGCTTCTTCTTTTTCAAGACAAAATGACATATCTTTGCGGCGGATTTCAATTATCCGTTCTATGAAAAAGTATTTGACATTTGCTATGGCTCTCGGTCTTGCCGTTTCCTGCGGCAATTCCACAAAGGAGCCTGTACAGTCCATGCTTAGTGAGTATGCAACTGTAGAAATCGGAAAGGAGGGTACACCTCTTCTTGAGGGTATCAGTGACAACGGCCGCGAGGTCCTTAATCTCTATCGTTTTGCAGCCATCGAGGCTGGCAATATCTACTGGCAGCAGGCCTTCAGCGACAAGGCCGCCCTGGATTCTCTTGGGGATGCTTCTGTAAAGCAGTATGCAATGATCAATTACGGTCCTTGGGACAGAATGACCGGACAGGCCTTCGTCGAAGGCTACGGCGAGAGGCCGGCCGGACTCTGCTTCTATCCTGAAGATATGACCGCCGAAGAGTTTGAGGCTTTCCAGGATCCGTTGAAAAACAGCCCTTATACATTGATTCGCAGAGCCGAAGACGGTTCCCTCAAGTGCGTGTGGTATCACGATGCATATAAGGAGAACATCGAAAAGATCTGCAACTACCTGCGCGCAGCGGCCGACATCACCATCGTTCCGGGCGTAAAGGATTATCTTCTCGCCAAGGCTGATGCACTAAGCACTGACGAATATTACGAGAGCGACTGCAAGTGGCTCGATATGGACAGTAAGATGGACCTGGTTCTCGGCCCGAGCGAGGCGAAGGATGACAATCTCTACGGCATCAAGCGTTCCTATGACGCCTACGTGGTCCTCAAGGACCTCGGCCGCAGCGCGGCTCTCGCTGATTTCAGCTCAAGAATCGCCTCTGCCGAATCTCTGGAGGCTGACAGTTCAGTGAAGAACGATGTCATCGTCTGCGACGCTCTCTACTACGCCGGCGCAGCTGACGCGGGCATCAAGGACATCGCCATCAATCTTCCTTTCGATCCGACCGTACAGGAGACCAAGGGAACACGTACCATTCTGATGCAGAATGTGATAATGGCCAAGTTCAACTCCATCGTGAAGCCTCTCGCAGGACTTCTGCTGAGCGACGAGGACAAGGTTCACGTCACTGACGAGGCATTCTTCTGGATCACGGCGTTCCGCGAGCTTTCACACTCTCTCGGTGTCAAGCAGACTGCCGAAGGCGGCAGCATCGGGGAGGCGCTCGGCAATCTTTCCGCAGTCATCGAGGATGCAAAGGCTGACGCAATGGGCGCAAACCTCGCAATCCAGGCCATCGGAAACTACCAGACCAAGGGTATCGTGACTCCTGAGGACGCTGTCGCAAGCTTCGTGGCCAATGTCATCCGCTCCAGCCGTTTCGGCAATGAGGTGACAGGCCGTGCGGCGCTCATCTGCTATAACTACCTTCTCGCAAACGGCGCGTTCCAGCAGCATCCTGACAACCGCTACTACATTGACTATGACGCTGCCAAGGCAGCGGTCAATTCTCTGTCGGAGAAGCTCGTGGCCCTTCAGGCCAAAGGCTCATATGCTGATGCCGAGAACTTTGTAAACGAATATTCCACAGTCGGCAGCGACCTCGAAGAGGCCTTTATGTATCTGCGTACTGAACACATTCCTGTCGACATAGCTTTCAGATTCGTATGGTAAGCGGTGTCGCATACTCGATACTTCTCTTTTCCCTTGTAATCGCATCCGGCCTCTGGCTCGCGAAATTCAAGATAAAGGGAATATCGATAGGAACCACCTGGATATTGTTCGTAGGTATTCTGGTCAGCCATTTCGGCTTCAGACCGGATGCTGACGTGACATCCTTTATGAAGGATTTCGGACTGATACTGTTCGTGTTCTCCATCGGTATGCAGGTGGGACCGGGCTTCTTCAGCTCCTTCAAGAAGGGGGGCGTGAAGCTGAACCTGCTTGCCGTCGCGATCATACTTCTTGCGGCGCTCACCGCAGTCCTGATTTCCGTCATTTCCGGCGAGGACCTCAAGACGATGGTCGGCGTGATGTCGGGAGCCGTGACGAACACTCCGGGATTGGGCGCAGCCCAGCAGACTCTTTCTGACGTGATGGTCGCTCAAGGCGCCGACCGCGCCTCAGCGGCCGCCGAGAGTTCGAAGCTGGCGTCTGCCTACGCCGTTGCATATCCAATAGGTGTAATCGGCGTGCTCTTCCTCCTCATCATTTTCAAGGCCGTCTTCAAGGTGGACCTCGAGAAGGAGCAGGCGGAACTGGACGCGGAGTCTTCCGAGAGTACGGACACTGCACGCAGAATGCATTGCGAAGTGGCGAATCCTGCGGTTTTCGGCCGTACGCTTTCGCACGTGCTTGCCGGTGAGAACATCTCCATCGTGGTTTCCAGAATGCTCAGGGACGGCGTCGTGAGCATCCCTACTGGCGATACCGTGCTTCAGAAAGGAGACAAGCTCCTGATTGTCACTTCCCAGAAGGATGTGGACAGAATCCGCATCATCTTCGGAGACGAGATACCAATGCATTATGACGACTGGCTCAATATGCAGAGCGAGCTGTTCACGCAGAAGATGGTGGTGACCCGTTCCGAGGTTACCGGCAAGAGGATCAAGGATCTGAAACTCCGTGAGAAATATGGAGTTTCAGTCTCCAGGGTCGTCCGCGCAGGACTCGACCTGGTGGCACGTCCGGACCTGATTCTTCAGGTGGGAGACTCCCTGAAGCTCGTCGGACCGAAGTCCAGTATGGGTGATGTGGCCAAGATCATCGGCAACAAGCCGTCGAGCCTTACCCATCCCAATCTGGTGCCTATCTTCGCGGGAATCGCTCTCGGTATCATCCTCGGATCAGTGCCTATCCGCTTCCCTGACATCCCTCAGCCTATCAAGCTCGGTATGGCCGCAGGCCCGCTCATCGTGGCGATTCTGCTCAGCCATTTCGGTCCGAAGTGGAAGATCACTACATATACTACCTTCAGCGCCAATATGATGCTCCGCGAGATCGGAATCTCGTTCTTCCTTGCGGCAGTAGGCTTCGGCGCGGGCGAGACCTTCGTCAGCTCGCTTATGGCAGGCGGTTTCTGGTGGATTCTCTACGGAGCCCTCATCACGCTCATCCCGCTGATTATTGTCGGGGTGCTCGGCCGTCTGGTGTTCAAGCTGAATTTCTATCAGATCTGCGGTCTGATTTCCGGCAGTACGACAAATCCTCCGGTGCTTGCATTCGCACAGGGCGCTTACGGAACAGATTATACGTCACTTAATTACGCGACAGTATATCCGCTTTCGATGTTCCTCCGCGTGCTTGTGGCACAGCTGATGGTACTTTTCGCACTGACTTAACGGGTCACTTCATACATTATGAAATCCCTTCCTTCAGTGGAAGGGATTTTTGTTGTCTCAGATAGCTATAAAATGAGTTTTATCATACGTAATGCGCAGCCTTCGGACGCCGACTTCATAGCGAGGACGGTCCTGTCCGGCGTCGGCTACGCCGCCTTCGACGCGCAGGCTCTCAGAGAGCCTGTCCAGCTGACAGACAGCTTTATGCCTCTCTCCTCCGCCGTGGACGTATTCAAGGAAATCTGCGCCCGCGAAGACACTTTGTATTCGTACGCAAGGACGCGCATCGCGTGCGTGGACGGCAGAAGCGCCGGCGCGCTGATTTCCTACCCCGGTGAGGACAACGCGGCGCTCCGCACTTTCACCTGGAGCCTGCTTGAAGACGATTCTTCTCCGGCCGCTTCTTCCGAAGCGTCCAATCCTGTCCCGCCCTCGCAGGAGTCTCGTGAGAGCGATACTTCTGATGATATGTTTGCTGATGTCGATGCTGAATGTGAGGCGGGGGAGTATTACCTGGACAGTCTTGCGGTTCATCCCGACTTCAGAGGAAGTCTGTTTGATTATGAGGACACTCGTGACAAGCTGGGCCATATTCTGCTTCTGGACGGTATCCGCCGCGGGCAGGCCCTGGGCTACACCCGGATCAGTCTGATTGTCGATGTGGACAGGCCCCGTCTTCACCACTACTATTCCCAGCTGGGCTTCCGCCCCGTCCGGGACATCCTCTTCTTCGGTCATCACTACACTCGGATGGTGAGATAATGATTAAGCCCCGGATTCCGTTGAAAATCCGGGGCTTTTTTTAACCCAAATGCTCTAGTATCCGAAGATCTCTTCAAGGGTGAGGACCTTCACTTCTCCAAGCGAGCGGATGAAGTTCATATCCATTCCTTCCTTCTTGCCGAGGAATCCGTAGATGTACTGGCGGTCCTTGATCCATTTCTGCTGGAAGGCCTTGACATCCTCAAGCGTCATTCCCTGAACTTTCTCGAACACTGCCTTCGAGCGGTCTTCGCTGAGCCCGTAGTCCCTGAGGTTGATATAATCGTTGAGAACATTGAAGCCGGTGGTCCTGTCTGTGCGGATGCTTGTCAGAAGGGCTGTCTTGGCGACTTCAAATGCCTTTTCGGATTCAGGCATATCGTTGATGATGCTGTCGAAGGCCTCTACGGCTTCCCTGACTTTGTCGTTCTGCGAAGCGATGAACGCCGTGAAGGCGTAGTCGCTGTTCTTGTAGCCGAGATCGCCCAGACGTGCCGAGGCTGAATATGCCAATCCTCTGGCCTCACGCATCTCCTGGAACACGATCGCATTCATTCCGCTGCCGAAATATGTGTTGTACAGCATTACTGACGGGTCATTTGCGACATCGAACTTTTCGCCTCTGTCAGAGTACTGCTGGTAGTAGAACTGGTTTGCATCATAAGGCGCGATGAATACTTCGCTTTCGGTCACCTTCCTGACTTCAGGGAAAGAAATCTCAAGCGGCTCAGGATTCTCGCCTGTCTTGTGGTGCTCCGCGATGAGTCCCTTGACGGTCTGGGCGTCGGACGGTCCGTAATAAAGGATTTCGTGACCTTTCCCGTAAAGCTCTCTTACAGTCTGAAGCAGTTCTTCGGATGTGATATCGAGTACCTGCTCATCGGTAAGCGTGGTCTTGCGGATGTAATCCGGGCCATAGTAAATGTACCTCTGGAGTGCGCTGAAACAGGCGCTCTGGCTCAGTTTGTTGTCTGCGCGGCTCTTGAGTATGTCAGACTTGAGCGCTGCCAGAATGTTCTCGTCAGGCTGGGCGTTGAAGATCAGGTCCTCGACGATGTCCATCGCCTTGCCGAGATTCTCATCCAGGCCCGAAACGGAAACGTAGGTGCGGGTTCCTCCGCTGCGCAGGTTCTGTGAGCAGGCGAGCTCATACATTTCCTTATTGATCTGCTCGGCGGATCTGGCAGGAGTGCCGAGATAGCTGAGGTAATCGAACGCGAGACCAAGTCGAGGGTCGTCCTGGCTTCCGCGGTTGAATGAGTAGGTCAGCTGACTTATGTCATTGAGATGGTTCTGCTTGTAGAGAAGCTCAATGCCTGTTCCAAGCTCCGCCTTTGACATTTCCTTGTCAAAGTCCACGAATACCGGTTCGATAGGTGTGGCCGGATTGTTCTGGATCCCGGTCAGGAACTCGCTCTGCTTGTCGCGGTTGGTCTCAATCGGAGTGATGGCGGGAGCGGCGATTTTCTCGATGTTCCTGTCCTCGCCTATGCGCTTGTACACGGTTACGTGGCTCTCTGCGCCAAGATATTCGTTGGCCCAGTCTATAACCTGCTGTTTCGTGACTTTCTCAAGTCTGCTCATCTGCTGGACATCATCTTCCCATTTGTGCCCGTTGATGAATGAGTCGACAAAGCTCATCGCCCTGTCGCCGTTGTTTTCAAGCTGACGCATTTCCGAGAGCTTGAGGTTGTTTATCGTGGACTGGATGAGGGTTTCGTCGAAATCTCCCGAGCGGAGCTGGGCGATCTGCTCAAGCATAAGGTCACGGACCTGCTCAAGGCTCTGTCCCTCACGAGGATAACCGAGCATCATAAACTCTCCATAGTCAGGACGTGAGTAGTTGTAGGCGTAGAAGGAGTTGACTTTCTGAGCCTGAACGAGATTGAGGTCTGCAAGGCCGGCCTTGCCGTTATAGACGATGCTGCTGACGATGTCACCGACCTCGCTTCTGAGAGGGTCGTTTGCTCCCGGCACTCTCCATCCCATCATAACGAACTCGGCGTCAAGACCATAGACATTCTTCTGTACAGGCTGTGCGATAGGCTGCTCCGGCTCATACTCGAGGTATTTGATGTCGCGGTTCGGCTGCCACTCGCCGAAATATTTCTCGATGGTGGCGACGAAAGTGTCAGGATCAAAGTCTCCGGAGACGCAGATGGCTATATTGTTCGGTACATAGAAGTTGGCTCTGTAGTTTTCGATGTTGACGATGGAAGGGTTCTTCAGATGCTCCTGCGTGCCGAGGGTGGTCTGGAGGCCGTAAGGATGGTGGGCGAAAAGTACGGAATCGAGAGCTTCCATAGCTTTCTCCTGGTCTTCAGTAAGGCTCATATTCTTCTCCTCGTAAACCGCCTCAAGTTCGGTGTGGAAACCGCGGATGACAGGATGTATGAATCTGTCGGCTTCGATCTTCGCCCAATTGTCGATCTCGTTGGACGGGATATCTTCCTGATAGACAGTCATATCGTTCGAGGTGAACGCGTTGGTCCCGTCAGCTCCGATGATGGACATCAGTTTGTCGTATTCATTAGGAATGGCAATCTTGGATGCCTCGTAACTGATCGAGTCAATGCGGTGGTAGATTGCTTTGCGCTCCTGCGGGTCGGTCTTTGTCCTGTAAACCTCAAAGAGGGCTTTGATGGAATCAAGAAGCGGCTTTTCAGCTTCGTAGTCGGAGGTTCCGAAGTTTTCGCTGCCTTTGAACATCAGATGCTCAAGGTAATGGGCGAGTCCGGTGGTCTCTTTCGGGTCGTTCTTGCTTCCGACCTTGACGGCGATGTAGGTCTGGATTCTCGGGGTTTCCCTGTTGACGGTCATATAGACCTTCAGGCTATTGTCGAGGGTGTAGATCTTGGTGTTCATCGGATCTCCCTTGACCGTCTCATACTTGTACTTGGCGCAGGATCCTGCAAGGAACAGCGTCAGGACGGCCATCGCCGCCGCTAAAATTCTTTTTGCCATATCTTTATTGTTATTGAATATTCCCCCTTTCTGCCGCAGCACCACAACAGATGAAACAAAAAAAGGATTGCTGAATTTCAGCAATCCTTTTTATCATCAAGCCCCTAAGGGCTCTGCGGTGCGGACGAGACTCGAACTCGCGACCTTCGGCGTGACAGGCCGACATTCTAACCAGCTGAACTACCGCACCGGATTATTTCAACTGTCGTTTTTTGAACGCGGATGCAAAGATAGGCAGATTTTCTAATACTGCAAACTTTTTTTCACTTTTTTGCAGATACTTTTCTCATCGGGCAAAAAATTAACCTGCCTCGACCGAGGCAGGTTAAAAGTACATTTTTTATTGGCTATTTTTCAAATCTCTTTTCCTTGGATCTCACGATCTTTTCTTTCATTGCGTCAACGCAGTCTGTTACAGCCTCTTCGAAAGTTTTGGCGTTTCTTTCGATCACAAGCTCTTCGCCAGGGATGTGGAACTGAAGTTTCACATTCTTGTTGTCAGGCTCCTGGAGAAGGGAAAGAGTTACGTCGGCAACCTCAGTCCCGTCATAGAATTTGGCGATTTTGGATACTTTCTTGTTCACGTAGTCGATAAGTTTCTGATCTGCGTCGAACTTCAGGGATTTAATCTTTATCTCCATAATTACCTCCGTTTTTTGCCCTTGGATGGGCGTGGTTATAAACATTTTTCAGTTTTTCGATGGAGTTGTGCGTGTAGACCTGCGTGGCCGCGAGAGAGGAGTGCCCCAGCAATTCCTTTATGGAATTAAGATCCGTCCCGTCGTCGAGCAACTCTGTGGCCAGAGTGTGTCTCAGAACGTGCGGCGACTTCTTTCCGCTTATGCCTTCGACCTGTCCCAGCTCCTCCTTTATCACTCTGTCGACGAATACAGGATAGAGCCTTTCTCCCTTTAGCGTCTGCAGCAGAGGGCTTTCGCCCGTCCTTGCGCTGCCCGCCATCGAATCAACTGCGTGTAAATATAGTGAAATTTCCTTACATAAACCATCAATCAGCGGAATTTCTCGCATCTTGTCGCCTTTTCCGCGAACCTTGACGACCTTTCTTCCGAAGTCCACCGAGCCGACATTGAGGCCGATAAGTTCGCTCCGGCGCATTCCCGTGGAGTAGAGCATCAGTACGATCAGACGGGACAATCGTCTGGTATATAGCTCATTGGCCGTCTTGCGGCCGGCTTCTCCATCACCCAGGCTCCGCAGCAGCTCGAGGTTCTCCTCGCTCGCCCAGGCCTGCGTGGCCTCGAAATAGCTTTCCATCGACTCTTCGCGGAAGACGCTCGGAAGGCGTCTGTCCATCTTCGGGCGCGGCGTGAGGCGCACGGGGTTGCTGCTCAGCACGCCTTCCTTCATCAGGAAACGGCAGTAGCCGCTGAGCACCGACAGATGCAGATTCACCGTCCGCGCGCCGAGCTTCTCGTCGTCCAGCAAGTGCACTTCGTAGTTGCGGACTTCGTTCGCGGAAAGATGGTCTTTACAGGCCGCATTATAAGCTTCGAAGCGGTCGAGGATGTCTTTATAGATGGTGCAGGTGCGCTGCGAGTAGCGGCGGACCGAGGTCAGATAGGCGATATATTTGTCAGCGAGCTCCGACATTTAAGATTTGTATATAAGTATATATGTTTCTTGACTTCTTAACGGAAAGTTAACCGCCATTCGTTTCAAAGATACGGATAAATTCCTAAATTTGCACGGATATGGCCAAGACTACTGTCAATATTGACGCGCTCTCGCGTCAGCTCATCGAAGAGGCCCGTGCAGGCGAGTTCCGCAGTGTATACCTTCTGATGGGCGATGAACCTTATTATCCGGACCTTGTCTGCGATGCCATCATAGAGAACTGCATCAGCGAAGAGGAGAAGGATTTCAATGAAACCGTCTGCTACGGCTCAGACGTGGACGCGGATATGGTCGTGTCTGCCGCCAGACGCTATCCTATGATGGCTGAAAGGCAGCTGGTCGTAGTGAAGGAAGCCCAGATGATGAAGGATATCGAGAAGCTGCAGTATTATTGCGCGCAGCCTCTCGACTCCACCGTGTTCGTGGTGCTGCTTCACCGCGCTTCCGTGGACAAGCGCAAGGCCTTCTACAAGAGCGTCCAGAAAGTGGGAGTGGTACTGGATTCGCCGGCTCTGCGCGACTATGAGATAAGTAATTGGATCATACGACATTTCGCCGAGAAAGGTGTGAAGATAGACCCGCGCGCCGCTGCCCTGATGGGCGAATCCGTGGGCACCGACCTCTGTGCCAATGCTGTCGAGGCCGACAAGATGCTCAAGAACCTTCCCGAGGGGACTGCAAGCGTGAGTGTCGCAGATGTCGAACGGAACGTCGGCGTAAGCCGCCAGTTCAGCATATTCGAACTGACGAAAGCCCTTTCATTGCACGACGCCGCAGGTGCCGTGCGCATAG
>CAVCSJ010000055.1:0-12915 GCA_963604895.1 bacterium | reverse complement strand
AGCTGACATCGCATTCCTTCGCGCCGGCTATCACTATGGCTCCAAGGACAAGGGTCTCCCTTCCTTTACATCAGCAGGCCTCGGCGTAAAGCTGGGCGGTTTCGAGCTCAACGCTGCGTACCTGTTTGCCTCGCAGACCCTCAGCGGGACATTTATGCTCGGGCTTGCTTGTAATTTATAGTGACTGCACGGCAATTTTTGCAGAATCTTCGCCGGTGAGGGCAATATTGGCCGCACCGGCCGGGGCAGGATTGGCCGCAAGGCCACGAAAACATTGGCCGCAGGCCGCGAAAAACAGCTACTCTCCGATCTGGCTGAGCAGGTACGCGCATTTCTCGCTGTTGCCGAGCGTTTTACCCTTATCACACGACAGCTTGATGCAGTCGTGCCACTCGCGCAGCTCGGTGATGCGCCCGCGGGTGAGCTTCACCACGATGTTCATCGGATCCGTGTCCGTCACATCGCAGGTCAGGAACGTGCCCACGCCGTAGGAGTCCTGCACGCGACCGTCGCAGTAGCGGTGGATTTCCAGCGCACGCTCGATGTTCAGCCCGTTCGAGAAGCACACCTGCTTGCTCGCAGGGTCGATGCCGAGAGACTCGTACTTCGCGACGATCTTCTCGAGCTGCTCTTCCTCCACGCCGCTATCGACGCGTAACCCCTTGTACATCATCGCCATACGCTTCGACAGATTGCTGAAGAACACCTTGTCGCCGAAGCAGTCGTAGAGGTAGATTCCGTTGTCGCCGTCGAATACGTCGCTGAACTTGCGCATCACGTTGAAATTGCACTCGAACACGCCGCTGACGATCTCCTCGAACGAGATGAGCTGGTGCGACATCGTGCCGAGACACGACGTCCCGTACTTCATCGCAAGGTACACATTGCTCGTGCCGGTGAAGCGACCCGGCCACTCGCGCGAGTCGTAAACCTCTTTCATACAGCGCACTACCATCTCTTGATGCGCGAAACTCAGACGCCTGCGCGTACCCATATCGCCCAGCGTCAGGCCGCCCGCGAAGATCTGCTCAGCCTTCTGCCGCGCGCGACGCTCTTCCAGCACGGGGTCGTACCGACCAATATCGCCCCTTATTATGTGCATCAGTTCGGAGACGGTCGAGAGGATCGGCATCTCCCACATGATCGCGGAGTACCACTTGCCTCGCACATTGACCTCAAGATGGCCTTCAACGTCCTGGCTGATAGTGAGTTCCTTCGGGTTGAATCGGAAACCCCTCAGGAAGGTGAAGTACCACAGCGGCAGGAAATAGCAGCGCTCGCGCATATACCTGATTTCCTCTTCGGTGATGGCGATGTCCGCCATCCGGTCCATCTGCTCGCGAAGCATCTGCGCGAAGCCTTCCGGATAGACGGTATGGTTGCGGTCGAAGAAAGTGTACTCCACTTCCGCGCGCGGATAGGTCTCGAGAATGTAGTATTGGCAGGTGAACGTATAGAGATCGTTGTCTGTAAAATGCTCAACTATCTGTTTCATAGAGTTTTTATCTGTTTTGTGCTTGCAAATATATGAAAATAATGTAACTTTGCAGCCGCTTCCTCGGGTAGGAAGTACTTTAAGTTTAATTTTTAAAACAGATTCACAATGGCTGTTAAAATTCGTTTACAGCGCCACGGTAAGAAGAATTTCGCATTCTTCCACATTGTAGTGGCAGATTCCCGCGCTCCACGCGACGGTCGTTTCATCGAGCAGATCGGCTCTTACAACCCTAATTCAGATCCTGCAACGATCATCCTTGATTTCGACAAGGCTCTGAACTGGCTCAATGTAGGTGCCCAGCCTACCCTCACAGTTCGCCGTATCCTCTCTTACGAAGGTGTCCTCCTCAAGAAGCACCTCCAGGGCGGTGTAGCCAAGGGCGCTCTCACTCAGGAGCAGGCCGACAAGAAGTTCCTTGACTGGACAACTCAGAGAGATGCCAAGATCGAGGCTAAGAAGCAGGGTATCTCCAAGGCTGCTGCCGCAAAGGTAAAGGCTGAGGCTGAGGCTGAGGCCAAGGTTAACCAGGAGAGAGCAGAGGCTATCGCCAAGAAGAAGGCTGAGGCTGCTGAGGCTGCCGCCGCAAAGGCTGCAGAGGAAGCTGCTGCCGCCGCTGCCGCTGAGTCAGAGGCTCCAGCTGAGGCATAGTGAAATGCTCCAGGTAGCCAAGGTATTGAAATCCAACGGCACCGATGGGGGACTCCTCCTTGGGTTCCGCGATGTGGCGCCAGAAGATATCGACCTTAAGGAACCGGTGTTCATCTATTTCGATGGACTTCCGGTTCCATTTTTTATGGATTCGTTCACTCCTCGCGGTTATGACAAGGCTGTCGTGCATCTGACCGGCATCAAGACGCTTGCGGATGCGGAGGAGGTCGTGGGCCGGGAGGTGTTCGCGGAGGTGGAAGATTCCGGTGACGGTGAAGAGTCGCTGGAGGATTTCATCGGATGGAAGCTTTACGACGGGGATCGCCTCGTGGGTGAAATCTCTGATATTGAAGATATTCCGGGGAACCCTTGCGTGTATGTGGGGGAGGCGATGATTCCTCTGCACGAGGATCTGATTCTTTCCGTGGACCCTGAGGCTCTGGAGATTCGGATGGCGCTTCCGGAGGGGTTGGTGTAGGTTTTTGAGATGCTTCCGGGTTTTCGGAGCTCTTGCTTGATGTTTAATGAATATTCCCACTCATATCTGTCCAGAAATGAAGATGTCGGCGCTCGTGGATGCGGTGCCGGCGGTGATCAATGTGTTCTCGAGGATGGGGGTGAGTCTGGGTTTCGGCGAGGCTGACGTCGCGCAGGTCTGCGAGGCGAACGGTCTGAATGCCAATACTTTCGCTCTGATTTGCAGAGTGTATTCCGATGACTCTTTTTCGCCTTCGGAGAGCGACCTTCAGGATGTGGAGGTCCGCGATGTCGTGAGGTATCTGAGGGCTTCGCACGCATATTATCTTGACGTTGCCTTCGAGAGGCTTTCTTCTGAAATCCAGTCACTTATGGCTCCCTGCGGGGAGGCCGTGCGCAAGGTCGTGCAGAAATTCCTGCAGGATTACGAGGATGAGCTCCGAAAGCATTTTCAGTTCGAGGAGAACGAGGTGCTGCCTTATGTGGAGAAGCTGCTTGACGAGGGGCTTTCCGAGGATGTGCAGATAGAGGATTTCGAGGATATGCAGGACGATGTCGAGGAGAAAATCGACGACCTGAAGAATCTGGTAATGAAGTCGTTGCCTGCCGAGTGCGATGCGGCCCTGCGTTCGCAGCTGCTGTTTTTCATCTATTCGCTGCAGAAGGATCTTTCCCGCCATTCGACCATCGAGGACTGCATTCTGGTGCCGGCAGTGCGGCAGATCGAGGGGCAGGCTTCGGCCAAAAGTCATCGCCGCCGCGAGTCGCAGGAGCTGACAGAGCGGGAGAAGGAGATTCTCGTGAGCGTGGCTAAAGGTATGCTGAACAAGGAGATAGCCGACCAATACGGCATCTCCATCTACACGGTCATCTCGCACCGCAAAAATATTACGCGCAAGACGGGCATCAAGTCCGTTCCGGGCCTGACGGTCTATGCGCTGCTGAACGGCCTGGTGGACGTCAAGTCGTTTGAGTAGCTATGAGTGCGCAAGTTTCTGATAATCCTGGCCTTGCGGCCAATGCTGCCACGGTTTCGGAAGTTTTTTCTCCGGCCGCGTCCGCGTCCAATCCGGCCCTGCCAGTACGCCATTCCAGTCTGAAGATAGAGGTCCCGGGAGGGGCGACGAAGGTGCTGCTGCACGTGTGCTGCGCGCCGTGCTGCGGGGCGATAGTGGAGTGCCTTCAGGAGAACGGGGTCGAGCCGGTGATATTTTTCTCTAATTCAAATATTTATCCGCTGAGTGAATACGAGCACAGAAGGGCGGAATGTGAGCGGTGGGCGGCCGCGCGCGGCGTGGTATTCGTCGAAGACGAATACGATCACGCCGCCTGGCGCGAAGCCGTCCTCGGGCTCGAGTACGAGCCCGAGCGCGGCCGCCGCTGTTCCGAGTGCTTTCGCTTCCGTCTCCTTCGGGCCGCCCAATATGCTGCCACTCACGGCCTTACCGTCCTGACGACATCCCTGGCCTCTTCCCGCTGGAAAAATCTTGACCAGGTAAATGCGGCAGGCGAGGCGGCGGTGGTTGAGACTGTCGAAATACCCCCGATACGCACTTCCTCAGCAAATCTTGAATTGGACGCGTCAGCGGCCGGGCAGGCACTTCTCTGGTGGCCGCAGAACTGGCGCAAGGGCGGACTTCAGGAGCGCCGCGGCCAGATCATCCGCGAACAGAACTTCTACAACCAGCTCTACTGCGGCTGCGAATTCTCTATGGCCACTTCGCCCGCCATCGCCCGCCAATCTCAGGCGAAAGAGTCCGATTAACCATTACAAGGTACTGATTTCCGTAAGATTACCCAACAATAGTGATTGTGTGGGCGCGAGCCAAGCCGTACCTTTGCATCGGTATTTGGATAAGACACTGTCAGGTACCTGACAGCACAGACAGACGTTTCTGATTATAAAATAACTATTTGATTCAAACTGCACGCGCGCGGCCCGACTTGAGCATCGGGCCGCGCTTTTTCATTCCTTTACCGCCTCGATCTCGGCGAGAGGGGAGACCCCGCTCGGCACCAGACGGCTGGAAGTGACGCGGAAACCGTGCGCCTGCACGAAGTCGACAAGCTCCCCGCCCGTCCATTTCTTGAACGCCTTGAAGCCGAAAATAGAAATCAGCTTCACGAAAGGCCTGAATCCCTTCCCTTCATTCAGCACGAAAGTCGGGGCGAAAAGCCGCCCTCCCGGCTTCAGGACTCGGCTGATTTCTCGCATAACAGCCTCAGGATCAGGCATTATGTGCAGAGCGTTGGCAATTACCACCACATCAAAAGACTCTGAAGGATACCCAGTCGAAGTGGCATCCTTCACATCGAAACTCAGTCCCGCGATACTCCCGTCATCCTTCTTGCGGGCCTCCGCTATCATATTCTCCGAAAAATCCGTTGCGATAAGCGAAGCGCAGCGGCGCGCCAGCATAAATGACAGCTGCCCCGACCCGCAGGCCAGTTCCAGAACCTTTTCCGAGCCCGAAAAATCCCGCGTAATATCCTCGCACAGACTGCGATAGAAACCCTTGCCCGTTACTGCCATCAGCGGCCCGTAAAGCCTGGCGTACCTCTGCCAGAAATTAAGATTGTCCCCTTTCATATCAGAATCGTTTTCGCCGGCAAAGATAAGAAGCCAGGTCTGCAACCCGGTTGCAGGATTAATTTGATTTTCGGGAATTCCGGCATATCGATAGACAATCGAAAAGAATCTTGCGTTCAAAACAACATCATTAGAAAAGATATGCAAAACATTCGTAGCTTTGCACCGCTATGGTAGTATTGATTACAGGAATTTCCTCCGGCTTCGGCCTGGAGAGCGCCAGACTGCTTGCGAGCAAGGGGCACAAGGTCTATGGCACGGTGCGCCGCGAGGTGGAAAAGCTCGAGGGCGTGAACTATCTTTTCGCTGACGTTACCGACAGAGAGGCAGTGCAACGCGCTGTGGATGAGGTGATAGTGCGTGAAGGCAGGCTGGATGCCATCGTCTGCAACGCCGGAATGGGCGTCGGCGGCCCGATCGAATTCACCTCCCCGGAAGACGCCCGCCGCCAGATCGAGACCAATTTCGGCGGCGCCGTCTCTCTCATCCAGGCGGCCTTGCGGCCAATGCGGACACAGCGTAGCGGACGTATCATCTGCGTCAGCTCCATTGGAGGCCTTATGGGCCTCCCGTACCAGGCATTCTACTCGGCGAGCAAGTTCGCATTGGAGGGCTTCTGCGAAGCCCTCCGGCTGGAAGTCAGAGACTTCGGAATCCAGGTCACCCTGGTGAATCCGGGCGACTTCTCGACGGGCTTCACGGCTTGCCGGCGGAAGGTGCCGAAAGAGGCGGAGGAGGCTTATCCCGCTTATGCCGAAGGTATGCAAAAGATTGAGCACGACGAACTTGGCGGGCTGAAACCGATTGTGGTGGCGCGCACGATAGAGAAGATTCTGCTCAAGCGCCGCCCTGCGTATCACTACGTCGTCGCGACCTTCGAGCAGAGGCTCTCGGTTCTGCTCAAACGGATTCTTCCGGCACCTCTCTTCGCACGCATTCTCGGAGCCTACTACGGCTGCTGAACCGGGCACTGCGTCTGAAACACCGCCTGCGATGCGGATAGCGAGAAATTATTGCTATATTTGCAAGTTAATCGGTTTTTCAGCTGAATGAAAGTTAGGAACATAATACTTTTCGGAGCGCTGCTCCTCTGCCTGCTGTCCTGCGAAAGGATCAGCAACTTCATCCACGACGACGAAGTCGTGGCGAAGGTCGGTCGTGAGAAACTCTACCGCTCCCAGCTCGAGAACTACATCCCTTCGGGCCTGAGCTCTGAAGACAGCACGAATCTCGCCCTGCAGTACATAAAATCCTGGGCCACGGAGAAACTTTTCGTGGGTCTGGCCGACTCGCAGCTCTCGAAATCCGAAAAGGATGTCACGAAGGAGCTCGAGGAGTACCGCAACTCCCTGCTGCGCTTCCGCTACGAGCAGAGATATCTGAACGAACGTCTCGATACCGTCATAACATATTCGGAGATAGAGACTTACTATAATGAACACAAGGATCTTTTCATCCTCGACGTGCCTATCGTCAAGGCCCGTTTCCTGGACATTATGAATGATTCGCCGAACCGTGAGCGCATCGTGAAGAAAATGTCTTCTTCGGATTACGACGACCTGGTCGAGGCCGACAGCCTGGCCTACTCCTCGGCGCTCAAATACTTCGACTATTCAGACCGCTGGATAACCGCCGTCGCCCTCGCAAAAGAGTTCGGAACTGATTATGCCACAATGCTTTCAGGTCTGAAGAACGGCTATATTGAGGTGGATAGCGGCAACGGGGACCTGCAGGTGGCGTATATCTGCGACATTCGCCGCGGAGGCACGCTCGCTCCTATCGAATATTGCGAAGACCGCATACGCGACATCATTTTAAGTACCAGAAAACACGCCCTTTTCACAGATTTGGAACGGGACTTGCTTGATGATGCGCTCGACAAACAGAATTTCGTAATTTATTGACAGATGAAAAATACATTGAGAAATCTCGCCATTACGGCACTGCTGCTCGGCGGCAGTTCACTGTGTTTCGCCCAGAAATATGAAGGCGGACTCATCGACAAGACCGTGGCGGTAGTCGGAAACGAAATGATATCCCTCGCCGACCTGGAGTCCCAGGCTCAGATGATGAGGGCCCAGGGTATGTATTCCGACAAAAATATGCGCTGTGAGCAGCTTGAATCGATGATGACATCGAAACTGTTCCTGATGCAGGCGAGAATCGACTCCCTTACGGTAAACAACGATATGGTGGACGCTCAGCTTTCCAGCCGTCTTGACGAAGTCCGCACGGCCCTTGGCGGTGACGATCAGGTGGCCGAGTACTTCAGCAAGCCTGTCTACAAGCTCCGCCAGGAGTGGAAGACTCAGCTCGAGGAACTCAGCCTTACCCAGCAGGAGCAGAGCAACATCGCTTCCGCAGTTCCTGAGATTACCCCGTACGATGTAAGACAATACATTGATACTGTGGATCTTTCTCTGCTCCCTACTGTCCCGATCAAATATCAGCTCAGCCAGATATGCATCTATCCTGACCGTGAGGCTGCCGCTATGGCCGTGAAGGAGAAACTCCTCGCCCTGCGCGAAAGAATCCTGAACGGCGAGAAATTCTCCACCCTCGCACGCATCTATTCCGAGGACCCGGGCAGCGCACGCAAGGGCGGCGAGCTCGGAATGGCTTCGAAGTCCATCTTCTGGCCGGCATTCTCCGACGCCGCGATGTCCCTCAAGCCAGGTCTGATTTCCCAGATCGTAGAGACTCCGGACGGATTCCACATCATCGAAGTGCTTGAGAAAAAGGGAGATATGTTCAATGCCCGCCACATCCTCCTCAAGCCTCAGTACACTCAGGAAGACCAGGACAAGGCATTCCACACTCTGGACAGCATCCGTACTGAAATCAACAACAAGGCCCTGACCTTCGAGCTTGCCGCGAGATTCTATTCCGAGGACGCGGCGACGAAGACCAACGGCGGCCAGATGTCGGACCCTAACACCGGTTCCGCATATTTCGAGATCGACCAGCTCAAGCCTGCCGATTACGCGGCGGTGAAGGACCTCAGGGAGGGTGAGATTTCAGAGCCTATCGCATCTCTCGACAACGAAGGACGTGATGGAAACCTGGTTTACAAAATCGTTCGCCTCGACAAGATAATCCCTTCTCATACAGCAACTTATACTAACGATTTCACTGAACTTTCGAATCAGGTCCTCCAGGACAAGCAGAACGAGGCCATCGACAAGTTCGTGAACGGGAAGATAAAATCCACTTACATTGTAATAGATCCTCTGTTCAAGGACTGTGAGTTCAGCCGTTCGGCCTGGACCACTAAATTCAGAGAAGAAGAATAAAGAATGAGCTTTACGCGGCGACTCCTGCTCTTTTTCGCACTTCTGCTTCCACTCGTGTCCAATGCACAGAATCACGAGCGGACGGACAGTCTTGTGCGGCTTATGAACGCGGCCTCGGTCCAGTTCATCCAGGAGAACGCCAGGAATTACCGTAAAGCCATCGATGCCCGCTTCCTTCATAACGACACGTATCTTTCCGCCGACACGACTCTCTGGGACGTGGACGAGCAGGTCATACATTTCAAGGGCCACGTGAAACTCACCCAGGACGAGACAATGCTCACGTCCGGGACAATGGACTACCTCATCGACCAGGATGTCGCGAAGTTCCGCGGTGGCGTGGTCGAACTGCGTGACAAGCAGGGCAATATGCTGAGGACCAACAATATGGACTACAATACGAAGGACAGTATGGGCTTCTTCACGTCGGGCGGTTCGATGCACGACAAGGACGGCCAGGTCATCGAGAGCCTGGACGGCATCTACGAGTCTAAGCTCAAGCTCTTCACCTTCGAAATGGATGTGAATATGTTCACCGACACGGTGTTCATCCGCACCCGAAAGCTGACGTATCAGACTGATTCTTCGCTTGCTACGTTCTACGGCGGTTTCGACGCCTGGAAGAGGGGCGATATGCTTTCGGCCGATTTCGGCTGGTACAACCGCGACAGCAGCCTTTTCTTCTTCCGTGACAATGTCCACGGAATGACCGATACCCGCGAGGTGTGGGCGGACAGCCTCTACTTCAATCAGGCGGTAAACGATGTCCTGATGCTCGGCAGTGTCCAGGTGAAGGACAGCACGCGTAATATGGTGGGCGTTTCCGACTATCTCCACTACCAGGACAGCATTTCCACTCTGACTATGGAGGGCAATGCGGCGGTAGCTGCGCAGACCGAGATGCAGGGCGGCGGCGTGGACACGCTCTATATGGGCGCCAACCGCTTCGTGTACCGCGCGGTGCCGAAGTATCTGATTCCTGAGTCCGTGTACGCGGATGCGGAGCAGAGGCTGAAAGACGTTGAGGTAGACCCGGTTACGGAGTACAGGCGCAAGGCGGCCGAGGAAGCGGCGAAGGCTGCGGAGGAGGCTGCGAAGGACGATCCGAACAGCGCCGAGGCGGCTGCAGCGCGCGCTGCGGCGTACAAGTCGGGCGGTGAAAAGAAAGACGCTCAGGAGGAGTCTGCTTCGACTGAGACCAAATCTGAGGCGGCCGCCGCCGCGTCCAATCCTGTAACGGATTCGCTCGCAACTCCTTCGGACACACTAGTTTCCGCTGCCGACTCCCTTATGGCATCCTCTGACAGCCTTGCGATGGCTTCTGCGGTACCATCTGACAGCCTTGCAGCGCCAGTCAACAACTTTGCGGCACCATCTGACAGCCTCGCGGCACCTGTTGACAGCTTTACGGCACCATCTGACAGCCTCTCGGCGCCGGTTGACAGTCTTGCGGCTCCGGCGGACACAGTAGCTGTCCTGGACTCCACAAAACTCGGATTCCTCTCCGGAATCGGCCACGTAAGAGCCTACCGCAGCGATATGCAGATGGCCTGCGACTCGCTGGTATACTGTGATCTTGACTCCCTTGCTCGTCTCTTTAACGACCCTATAGTCTGGAATGAAGGCAACCGCCAATACACTTCCGACAGTCTCACCATAGTCATCCGCAACCAGCGGATGGACCGCGCGAGCCTTATGTCGAACGCTTTCATAACCATTCAGGAAGACTCCCTGTGCTTCGACCAGATACGTGGAGCCGAGGTGATGGCCTATTTTGACGACAGCACGTCCCTGAAGCGTTTCGATGCCCTTGGAGGCTCGTCAGCCCTTTTCTATCTGAAGGAGAATGACGCCTTCGCGACTGTGAACAAGGTTGAGAGCAAGATGCTCTCGGCTCTCTTCAAGAACGGCGACATCGACAGAATATTCTATTTCGAAAACCCTACCAACGATGCATATCCTGTAGTTCAGCTTCCTAAGGAGGAAAGACAGCTGAAGGGCTTCCGCTGGGATCCGGATAAGAGGCCCACAGGAAGGCAGGATATTACGAATATTGTTATAAGGGGCTCTGAAAGAAGTTCTTACGATGACCGTCCGCAGCCTAAGTTCCGTTATACTGAAAAGTATTTCCCGGGACATATCGCCGATATGAAGAAGGAACTCGCGCGCCACGATTCCCTGCGTCAGGTCAGACGCATAAATGACGCGGCCCTGCGCGACAGCCTCCAGCTCGCCGACAGCCTGCAGGTCATAGCGGATTTACTGCTCGAGGGAGCCCTCAGGGACATAGACTCATTGGCTGTCGCAGACAGCCTCGAAATGGAGAAGCAACTGCTTGATTCTGCGGCGGATCAGCTTGACTCTCAGAGTGATACGGCGGCAGCGTCCGCCGATTCGCCTGCTGCCGCGGATTCTGTTCTGAGCCCGCAGGAACTGAGGGAAAAGAAAAAGGCTGAACGCGAGGCCGCTGCCGCCGCCAGGACGGCCGCGAAGGAGGCACGCTGGGCTGAACTGGATGCCCGTGATGCCGCCAAGGCCGCCGCGAAGGCTGAAAAGGCTGCGGCGAAGGAACGCGCCTCTAAACTCAAGCTTCTTCTGGCGAACCGGAAGGAGGAGATGCGCGACAACCTCAGGCGCGACAAGTACATCAGAAAGTACGAAAAAGCAAAAGCCCGAGCCGAAGCCCGGGCTGCGAAGAAAGCTGAAAGGGAAGCTTCTAAATCGCAAAAAGACTCAGAATATTCAGAATAACCTGAGATGCGGCCTCCATACTCTCGAGAGGCACGAACTCCATCTTTCCGTGGAAATTCAGACCGCCCGCGAAAATGTTCGGGCAAGGCAGACCCATATATGAAAGATTCGCACCGTCGGTACCGCCGCGGATAGGCTGGACCTTAGGCTTTATGCCGGCCATCTCCATAGCCTTTTCGGCCTTTTCAACTATCTGGAAATGAGGCTCAACCTCCTTTCTCATATTGAAATACTGGTGACGGATCTCCGCTGTCGCCGTGCCTGCGCCGTACTTGTTGTTGATGAAGTCCACGCAGTCCTGCATAACCTTCTTGCGGTGTTCGTACAGGAGCATATCGTGGTCGCGGATGATATATGAAAGTGTAGCTTCCTCCACTGTTCCGCCCATACCGATGAGGTGGAAGAATCCTTCGTACCCTTCCGTATATTCAGGCTTCTGCTCGGCAGGAAGCAGGCTGTCCAGCTCCATTGCGATGCGCAGGGCGTTTTTCATCTTGCCCTTGGCATAGCCCGGGTGCACGTTGCGGCCCTGGATGCGGATCGTGGCTGCAGCAGCGTTGAAATTCTCGAATTCCAGTTCTCCGATGTCGCCGCCGTCCATAGTGTAGGCATAATCGGCATCGAATTTCTTCACGTCGAATTTGACCACTCCGCGGCCGATTTCCTCGTCCGGGGTGAAGGCGATACGGACTTCACCGTGCTTATACTCAGGATGTTCGCAGATATACTGCACTGCGTTCATAATCTCTGCCACGCCGGCCTTGTCATCTGCTCCGAGCAGGGTGGTGCCGTCGGTGGTGATGAGCGTCTTGCCCTTGTGGGCAAGGAGTTCAGGGAACTCGGCCGGCTTCAGGAAGAGGCCTTCCACGCCCTTCAGGGCGATGTCTCCGCCGTCATAGTTCTCGATGATCTGAGGCTTGATGTCCGCGCCGGAGGCGTCCGGAGATGTATCGACGTGAGCGATGAAACCGATCTTCGGAGCGGCGGGATTGTCAATATTGGACGCTATGCGTCCCATCACATAGCCGTATTCGTCGAGTTCTGCGTCCACGCCCATCGCCTTGAGCTCGTCGCGCAGCATCCTCAGCAGGTTCAGCTGTTTCGCGGTACTCGGCTGGCTCTCGGACTCTTCGCAGGACTGCGTGTCCACTGACACATATCTGAGAAATCTGTCTAATAACTTTTCCATTTTATGAATGTTTTTTAAGCTTTATCTTTCTTAAGTGACGCGTAAATCATATAGGCGATGAGCGCGAGGAACGGAATGATGGCGATGGCCTCTCCGTAAGTGGCGTTCCAGTCTGTCAGGAACCAGTCCACGTTCGCGAATTTCAGGATTGCGCTGACTACGCCCATAAGAGCGCCGCCGGCGATGAAACCGCTCGCGATGAGCGTGCCCTTCTCGCTGCGTGCAGCGTTCACGGCCTTGTCCTTACTGCGTGAACCCACGAACCACGCGATAGCGCCGCCCACGAGCAGAGGCAGGTTCAGGTCGATCGGAATGAACATTCCGAGGCAGAAGGCCAATGCAGGGACTTTGAAGACGGTGAGAAGGATTGCGATGACCGCGCCGATGCCGTAAAGCAGCCACGGAGCGCTGCCGCCGTTCATCATTGGCTGTATCACAGCCGCCATAGCATTCGCCTGCGGAGCGACAA
>CAVCSJ010000054.1:0-13161 GCA_963604895.1 bacterium | reverse complement strand
TGCAAAGTAAGCATTTTTTTCTGGATAACGCAAGATAAGTTTTGAATAAATGTACCTTGCCTGCTCAAAATAGCCTTGTTCAGAATAGATTTGGGCTATCGGCTCAGTGCAGAAATCATCCAGTATGTCCAGGTCCCCGTGCTCTTCCTTCCCGCTCGAAGCCTTCGCGGCGAAAGTCGAGAAGATCTTGTCGTCCTCGCGGCGCACCTGATCGTAGTCGTTCTGCGAGAAGAAATCCCCGCCCACGGCGCGCACCTTGCGCTGCGGCGCGCTGTAAGTCTGAAGAAGCGTAGATACTTCAGAATCAGACCATTGTTTCTCTCTCCCGGAGCGCGCAATCTGAGCGACCATACGCCTCGAGGCGATGTGCAGCGCAGCCCTGGCGAAATCCTCCTCGCCCCAGCGCCCGGCCATCCTGACGCACAGCTCCTTCTGAGCCGCGCCGAACCACGGATAGAGATTCACCACCTCTATCAGCTCGTCCAGCCCGAGAGCGGAAACATTCTTCTGTGTGCGCTGTTCTACCATTGTGCTACCGTAGCGTTGAAGATGTCATCTATGAGTTTCGTAATAATCTCCTGACACAGAGAAGATTCCACGGAGTCGAGCGAGAGCGTGGAGTCGTAGTCCTCGTAAGCCGAGAAGCTCTGTCCCTCGAAATCGTCATCAGGGTACTTGCGGTTGTGGAAGTTCACCTTCACCGTAATCGTAAGGCGGTTCTGCGCGGCGACTTCGTCCGCGGTCACTGCCGTAGCCTTCACCTCATAGCCCGTAATCTCGCCGGTGATCTCCAGGTCGCCGTCCATATCCACCTGCTCCAGCCTCGTCATCTTGCGGAACTGCGTGCGCAGAGCCTCCGTCAGATCGTTGCTCAGCGACGGGTTCACCCGCAAAGCCTTGTACTCGAAGAAGCCGATCGTGATGCTCTTGACGTCCGGCTGAATCGAAGTACCTGAGAAAGAGTAGATTCCGCAGGCGCTTACGAGGGCCGCGGCTGCGGCCAATATGAATACGATTATGCTTTTTTTCATTTTTTACCGTTGCTCTTCGAAAGC
This sequence comes from bacterium, assembly GCA_963604895.1. GTDB lineage: Bacteria > Bacteroidota > Bacteroidia > Bacteroidales > UBA932 > Cryptobacteroides. The sequence continues at coordinate 12,106 of CAVCSJ010000054.1, read as the reverse complement.
TTTCTGTAAAGAGTCCTCTCGGAGATCCCGAGTTCTTCGGCAGCCAGCTTGCGGTTTCCGTTATGTTTTTCCAGAGCCTTGAGTATCACCTCTTCATTTATCTTGTGAAGCGAAAGACTGTCAGGCACCGGAATCTCGCGAAATTCGCGGTTTTCAGAAGAAGGTGCAGCGGCGAAGTCCGGTCTGCGTGCCTCTTCGAATCCCGTATCCGGATCACCGGAATCCTGCCATTCGGCCTCCAACACTTCCTCGGGATCCTCCCGGGCCGGCTCCGGAGCCGGCAGGCTCCTGCGCTGCTCGCCCCGGCCGTAAACTATGGCCTTCAGGGCATCCACATCCCTCTTCAGATCCAGGATGGCCTTGTATACCATCTTCTTCTCGTCCTCATCGAAACTGGCCTGACGGTCCACAGTCGCAGGAAGAGTGTTCCCGACTTCCTTCGGGATATACTTGGCCAGAGTCTCCGCATCAATCTCGCAGCGCTCGGCGCGCGGGGAGAGCTTCGAGGACTCCAGGGCGGACACCGTCTCGGCTATATTCTTCAGCTGGCGCACGTTGCCCGGCCAGCGGTAATTTCTCAGAAGAGTTATCGCCTCGTGCGTAAGGGTAATCTTGCAGACGTGGTTCTTTTCCGAAAAATCCGAGGTGAACTTCCTGAACAGCAGGTAGATATCATCCTTGCGGTCCCTCAGGGCCGGCATCGTGATCTGCATCGCGTTTATACGGTAGAACAGATCCTCGCGGAATTTTCCGCGGGCTACGGCGTTCAGAAGGTTCACATTGGTCGCGGCTATGACGCGAACATCGGTCTTCTCGACCTTCGAGGAACCGACCTTCATATATTCGCCGTTCTGCAGCACGCGCAGCAGCATCGACTGCGTCTCTTTCGGCAGCTCTCCGATCTCGTCGAGGAAAATGGTGCCTCCGTTCGCCTCTTCGAAGTAGCCCTTGCGCTCTCCGATGGCACCCGTGAACGCGCCCTTCTCGTGTCCGAAGAGTTCGGCGTTTATCGTGCCCTCGGGAATCGCTCCGCAGTTCACTGCCAGGAACTTGCCGTTGCGGCGGGCGCTGTTCTGGTGGATTATCTTCGGGATGTTCTCCTTTCCCACGCCGCTCTCGCCGAGAATCAGCACGGTAAGATCCGTGGGCGCGACGGACACGGCCATCTCAATGGCCCTGTTCAGTTCGGGGTCATTTCCTACTATGTCGTAGCGGTTTTTTATCCGCTGAAGTTCCTGACTGTCCATAAAAATTTTACTGTCTGGAAGCACAAAGTTAAGAAATCGCTTCAAATATTCAGCTTCACGGTAGTTAAAAATGAGAAATATGATTAACTTTGCGTATTATTGTGTCGTGAGGACAATATTGATAACTACTTATAAAATAAAAGTATGAAAAAATCTTTTAAACTTTTGGCTGCCGCCGTTATCGGCCTCGCAGTCGTATCCTGCTCTTCAGCCGAAAAGATGGCTGAGATGGCAGAGAATGTCAAAGTTACCTGTGATCCTGAGGTTCTTGAAGTAGTAGCAGGCAACATCGACGCTACCCTTACAGTAACCTACCCTGACGGATATTTCAACTCCAAGGCTATCCTTGAGGTAACTCCAGTCCTCGTTTACGAAGGCGGTGAGGCTGCTATGGAGCCTTTAATGTATCAGGGCGAGAAGGTTAAAGATAACTACAAAGTCGTTCCTTCAGACGGTGGCACAGTAACCGAGAAGGTACACTTTACATATGTTCCGGGAATGGAGAAGGCTTATCTCGAGCTCAGAGGCGTTGCCAAGATCAAGAACAAGAGCGTAAATCTTCCTTCGAAGAAAGTCGCTGACGGCTGCAACACCACTTATATGCTCGTGAAGAGAACAGGCTTCGTTTCCTACAAGGCTGACAACTATCAGGAGGTTATCCCTCAGACCGCTGAAGGCCAGATTCTCTACACCATCAACTCTTCCGACGTTCGCGGCAGCCAGATCAAGGGCGAGTCTGTAAAGGACTTCCAGAAGGCTCTCGACGAGATCAAGGATAACGAGCGCAAGACTCTCAAGGGCACCGAGGTCGTAGCTTATGCTTCACCTGACGGTCCTGAGGCTTCTAACAGCAAGCTCTCCGACAAGCGCGCAGCTTCCGCAGAGAAGGCCTGGAAGAAGGTCGTAAAGGGTCACGAGGCTTCCGATCCTGAGGTCAAGAGCGTAGGTGAGGACTGGGAAGGCTTCAAGAGCCTCGTTAACGAGTCCAACATCGAGGACAAGGATCTCATCCTCCGCGTTCTCTCCATGTACAGCGATCCTGCAGTCCGCGAGAGCGAAATCAAGAATATGTCAGAGGTTTACAAGGAGCTCAAGACCGGCATCCTTCCGGAACTCCGTCGTGCACGCTTCATCGCAAACGTTGAGTATCAGAACTATACCAAGGAAGAGCTTATGAACCTCATCGAGGAGAACATCGACGTTCTCGACGAGGAGGCACTCCTGCGCGCTGCATCCCTCGTGGATACAGAGAAGAAGGTGGACATCTACAAGAAGGCCATCAGCAAGTATGACAGCGAGCGCGCCAAGTTCAACCTCGCAGTTGCATACGCAAATCTCGGCAAGGACAGCGAGGCTGCCTCCGCAGTTGCAAAGTGTGCAAAAGATGCTGACGTAGAGAACCTTCTCGGTGTTCTCGACCTCCGCAAGGACGACATCAAGTCCGCTGCAAAGCACTTCGCCGCTTCAGGCAATGAGGATTCCGTTAAGAATATGGGTGTCGTAGATATCCTCTCCGGCAATTACGCCAAGGCTGCTTCCGAGCTTGCAAATGTAAGCGGCTGCTGCCACAACACAGTTCTCGCATACATCCTTAACGGCCAGATCGACAAGGCTGCCGCTTCCGCAAAGTGCTCTGACGCTCCTGTTCAGTACCTTCGCGCCATCATCGCAGCCCGTCAGGGCAAGGCCAACGACGCCAAGACTTATCTTGCCAAGACCAACGACAAGTTCAAGGCTCGCGCTGCAAAGGACGTTGAGTTCGCTGGCATCGATCTTTAATCGAACCTTTCCGGCAGCCTGAGGCTGCCAATCTCAATACGGAGACCGGCCTAAAAAGACCGGTCTTTTTTTTTTGAATTTTTGCAGATTAGAGATTAATACCTAAATTTGCGGGATTTTGCATCGCGGGCGACGGCCTGCGAAGTTAAGAATGAAAAACGTGTACTTAAAAGAAATACAGAGAGTTATCCTATTGGCTTGGGGAGTGATGCTCTGTTCTTGTAACGGTTTGGATGTGCTTTCGCGGGACAATTCCGCACCTTCGGGTGGTGAAGAAGTTGCCCTGGGAATCGGATGCAGTCCGAAGACAAGGACCGGGTATGACAGCGACAGCAAATCTTTCGTCTGGCTCCCGGGCGACAAAGTTTCGGTCTGGGCCAGGTCTTCATCCGGCTCCTATGCTCTCGACGGGACCACCTTCAGTCTGCTCGCGCGCGAGTCTGACGCCTCTTCGGCTTACTTCACCGCCACGCTTGCCTCTCCTATGGCTGAAGGAACATACTCATACTATGTGACTTATCCTGTGCCGGCATCTGTTTCCGGCACTACTGCAACCTTTACCGTCCCTTCCGTGCAGGACGGAGCCGCCTCCGGCGGCACCGACATCCTTGTGAGCGAAGAGGCAACCGGCACTGAACTGCAGGCCATCAAGGAAGGTTCCGAACCGGTTTCGAAAGATGTTATGACAGTCAGTATGAAGCACCTGCTTCATTTTCTGAGGTTCTATATACCTGAAGGCAGGAATATTCTCGGAGAGCCGCTTACAAGCATCGAATTCTCTATGCCTCAGAATATTGCGGGAAATGTAAGCGTGGATGTCACCGACGCTTCCTCCGCATCGCTTTCCGGCGGCACGACGGATATGACTCTGGATCTTTCCGAGCCTCTTACTGACGATCCGTCATCTGCGGCTGTAGCGGGTATCTTCCCGCCTTCTGCAGCCTATTCCGCCACGGACAAGATGAACGTGACGGTATATTCTGATAACAAATGGGCAACGGTATATCCTATATCTCTTGCCGGCAGGACCTTCGATGCCGGACACATTACGTCTGTGCCGCTGAAGCCCGCTGACGTTAAGGACAAGTATTGGCTGAAGTTCACTCTCGCATCGAATAATCTGGGTGAAGACCCACAGAAAATCACATTGACTCTCGCAGACGGTTCTTCCTGGCCTGACGGGACTTCGAGCGCACTTCTCTGGGAAGGCTCGGACAGCGGAGTCATTCCGGTAGGGGATACCTATGTTATGACTACATTGGACGAGACCGCCTTCAGGGCATTATCATCCAAGAATGTGACGGTTTCTTACGAATCCGAAAGCGCGATCGTATCCGAAACGCTGTCGCTTGGAGATCTGTCATCGGGTACAAGTGCTTCTGTGTCATTGAATTGCCCATACCTCTTCTTCGAGGATTTCAGCACCGTGGAGAGTTTCAATTCGGGCGACTTATATAAGACTTCCAATGCTGGAAGCAAGGAACCTAAGGTGTTCAACGGCTGGAGCGTGGCCAGGGCCGGAGCACAGGCCGGAACCGCCATCAGACTTGCCGCCCACAGAGAGACAGGATTTGCGAACTATCCTTCTAGAGCTGATTCTCCGTTCCTCAGCGGGCTGAAGGAAGGAAAGAAGGTGGATCTTGATATTCAGTTCAACTACTCAATGGGTAGAGAAGAGGGTGGCCTCTTCTCCAAACCGAAGGCTTCACAGACGGTATATCTCGGATACATCACTACAAGCGAAAATCTCAAGAGTGGTGATGAAACGGGCACTTATCCAGATTCCTTCGAACTTAACGAAACTACAGGCTCGTATTCGAATATCAACCATCTGTCTCAAACGACTTTGTCTGAGGTCCAGGCACCATTGAGGCTGAGTTGGAGAACCGTCGCGCAGACTGTTTGGGACACAACTAACAGCACCTGCTGGTTGTATATCGACAATATTAAAGTGAAAATCAAGAAATAAAACAAAATTATGAAAATGTACAGATTAGTGCTTGGACTGATGGCGCTGGCGGTGATGTCGGTGTCCTGCGCCAGGCAGTCGGACGAGGAGGGGAGCGTCGCCTTCAGATTGGACGCCGACCTCGGCGTCCTCGAACAGACGAGGAGCAACGTGTCTGAGTACACGACTCTTCCTTCGACCGGAGACTTCACGATCGTCATTACGAAGAGCAACGGCGATGAGGTCTACAACGGTCTTCTGAGCGCCTACGACGAGACCATTCCTCTCAAGGCCGGGAACTATACCGTGAAGGCGAACTACGGCTCCACAAGCGAAGAAGGCTTTGACAAGCCTTGCTTCCAGGGAGAGAAGGCGTTCTCCGTCACAGGCGACAACACTACTGTGGTAACGATTCCTGTGGCCCTTGCAAACTCGATCATAAAGGTCTATTGCACAGACGCTTTCAGGGCTTACTTCCAGGAGTGGGACCTTGTCTTCACTACGGGCTCGGGCCACAAGATCGAGTTCCGCAAGAATGAGTCCAGGGCGGCTTTCGTCGAGGCCTATAAGATCTCTGTGGCCGGAACCCTTACGGACCAGGGCGGCAAGATCCAGACCTTCGGAAAATCCTACGATACGACCCTTTCTCCGAAGACCTGCTACACCATCAAGTTCGATGTGTCGAATGTGGGCAAAAGCACGATTACCATAACCTTCGACGATACGAAGGAAAATAAGAGTGAGGATATTGAACTTAACAGCTGAAGTTGAATATGAAAAAGTTAGCATATATATTCCTTGCAGCCGCCCTTCTTCTGGCCGGTTCCTGCAAGAATGATGATTTCGAATATCCGGGAAACGAAAAGACCGGTACGCTGTCTTTCGGCGACCTGGCCCTTTCCGTCTCCGATGACCTTCACCAGGTTTCCACCAGGGCCACGGCCGCTGCCGGCGACGATTATGTCGTCATCATTTATGACAAAACCGACAAGGAAGTCTTGCAGAAGACCTATAAGGAGGTCAAAGGGACAACCATAACGCTTCCTGTCGGAAGCTATACACTTATGGCGCGTTCCTCAAGCTCTGAGGTTCCGGAGGCCGCATTCGAAACTCCTGTCTACGGAGTCAGCAAAGAGTTCACTGTCGAACCGGGCTTGACCACTCAGCTCGGAACCCTGACCTGCACGCTTCTTCAGGCCGTGGTGACCGTCGGTTACAATGACGAATTCCTCAAGGCTCTCACAGGAGACTGCAACACTTCGGTCGAACTGACTTCCGGATATCCGCTTAACTATGCACTTACATATTCCGACGGAAACATCAGCTATGAAACCCGCAAGGGCTATTTCGCCGTGAACAGTGACGATGCCACCATCCTGCTGACAGTCAAGGGTTCCGTCGACGGCAAGTCTCAGAGAATGAAGACCACCATCTCCGGAGTCAAGGCTATGGACTGGCACAAGATCACCATTATGAAAAAGGTCGATGCTACCGGCAATGCAAGCTTCTCTATCGAGATTGACGGCCTCGTAGAGGACGTCGAACTCGAAAGCGAAGTTGTTGCAACAGAAACAGGAGACGGTTATGATCCTAATGCTCCGACAGGTGACGGCGGCATCGAGCTTGTCAGCACCTGTGACTATGACATCACTCAGCCTGTAACGGTTCCTGTTACCGGTACGTTCCCGTTAACTATGACTGCAAATGTGCCTAACGGCGTGCGCAAGTTTACGGTGGACATCGACTCCACAAACGATGACTTCATCGGCTCAGTGAATTCAGTCGGAGGAACCACACTTGATCTGGTCAATCCTTCCGCCGCCGCTCTCGGCATATTCGACATCGTTCCTTTCCCTCACGGATCAGACCTTGCCGGCAAGACGGCTATCGATTTCGACCTTTCCGGTGCTCAGGAGCCGCTGCTTGCCTTCCCGGGCACGCACACCTTCACTATGAACGTGGTTGATCTGAAGGGCTGCCACAAGAGCATAGCCATAAGTCTCAAGGTTCTTTAATGAAGAGGAGGAATGACAATGAAAAACATTAACAGAATCTTATTTACGGCCTCTGCCGTTCTTGCACTGGCCGCCTGCGACCAGGAACTTCCCCCTTCCACGGGCGGAGCGGGAGCATTCACCCTCAATCTCAATATGACCGATACCGAGACGGCCACCAAGTCCTCGATGAGTAAGGACGAACTGCTTTCTTCCGCAAAAGTGAGCATCTACAAGGCTGATTTTTCGGGAAAGGTACGTGAATATATCTATTCTCAGATTCCGCAGTACATTTATCTTCCGGAGGACGACTACCGTGTCGATGTCGTAGCCGGAGAACAGGCCAAGGCCGAACCGGCTGTGGCATCCTGGGATCAGGTAAGCTACAAGGGATCTTCCGATGTGAAGATCACTACCGGTACCACCAGCACCATCGCCGTGACCGCAAAGGTCAACAGCATCATCTCGAACGTAAGCTTCGACAATTCGGTGCACAACGCCTTCGGTCAGTTTTCCTGCACCGTCAGCGTGGACCCTACCGATGATTCCGCAAGTCTGGTGTACACAAGCGCCAATAGCGACAAGGACGGTTTCTTCATCTCTTCCGGTTACGAGCCTTCTCTCTACTGGACATTCACCGGCAGTCTGAAGGGCGGTAATCCGTTCACCAAGTCGGGAGAAATCCCGTCAGTCGAGCCGGGCAAGCGCTACAATATGAGGTTCAGATATACGGACAACAACGGTAGTCTCGGTTTCGACCTGGTTGTGGACGACTCTACCAACGTCATCTATGACAATATCATCTTCGAGGCGACTTCCACAGGCGTGTCATCTTCCACACGTTATGAGGTCTGGGCCGGTCATTTTACCGCCCACGCCGACGTGGATGAGACGCAGTATGACAAGGATAATGTCTATTTCGAGGTAAGGCGGCAGGGAAGCACTGACGCCTGGACCAGAGTCGCCGCCACCCGTGATTCCGAAAGCTCTTACAGCGCAAAGATTTCCGGTCTGACTCCTTCCACCACCTATGAGTACCGTCTTGCGGTTAAATCGCTCGAATCCGGGGAGGAGGAGTATATGGACGCCACTTCCACCATCACTACGGAGTCTGCTCCGACCATTCCTAACGGAAGTTTCGAGACGACTTCGAACGCCGAGAGCAGCAAGTACAAGTCTTTCTACGATCCGAGTTCGTCAGATCCTGACCTTCAGACTGCCTGGTGGGGTAGCGGTAACGCCGGATCCACCCTCGTGGGATCTTCCGCAGTAATCTGCTACCCGGATACGGGCGAAAAGGTGGACGGTACCCAGTCGGCCTGTCTGGAGTCCCGCTGGGTCGTCGTCAAGTTCGCTGCCGGCAACCTCTTCAGCGGTCGCTTCGGTGATTTAGAGGGCACTTCCGGAGGTACTGTTTATTTCGGAAGACCGTTCACGGCAAGGCCTACCGCCCTGCGTTTCTGGATGAAATATACCGGAGGAAAAATCAATCATGCCGGTTCCAATGTTCCAGAAGGCGGGAAGGAGGGCAACTGGGACAAGGCCTCCATCCGCATCGCCCTCGGTACCTGGGACTACCGCAAATACGGTGGAGACGCCACTAGTCCTGTGCTCGTAAATACTACGGATACAAGCACTTTCGTGGACTATACCACCGATGCTTCCACCATCGCCTACGCAGAGAAGATAGTTTCTTCCGACTCCACCAACCCGGCTACGGACTGGATTCAGGTGACTCTCCCTCTCGAGTACCGCGACACCAACAAGTACCCGACCCATATCATCATCAGCTGCGCATCAAGTATGTACGGCGACTATTTCGCCGGCTATGACGAAAGCAAGCTCTGGCTGGACGGGATGGAACTCCTTTACGAATAATGCCGAACCGCGGACACATATTTATCCTTACCCTTCTTCTGGTCCTGGGCACTTTCAGCGCCCGGGCCCAGAAGCTGGACAGGGGCATCGATATGGCCTCCCAGCCCTGCTTCATAAAGAAGGGCACCTGGATGGTGGGAGGCGGTGCGAGCTATTCGCTCCATAGCAACGACAACTCCCGTCTTCTGGTCGTGAACGGCATACAGTCCACCGGTTATACGATTTCCGTAAGCCCGGCGTTCTGTTATATGGTCAGGGATAATATGGGTGTCGGACTCCGTGCGGGCTACAAGAGGAATATGCTTCAGCTCGACTCGGCCAGCCTGTCTTTCAACGACATCGACCTGTCCGTGGCCAATTACCACAAGCTCAGCCATTCCTTCGAGGTCCAGGGTATCGGACGCTACTATATTCCCATCGCTTCACTGAAGAGGATAGGACTTTTCAATGAACTGCAGCTGGCCTATTCCTATGGTCAGGGGAAAGTGCTTGACGGTCACGGCGGTAAGGTGAACGGCTCCTATGAGACGACCAACTCTCTGGGAATCAATTTCTGCCCCGGTTTTATGGCCTTCATCACCGACAGGCTTGCCATCGATGTCAGCGTGAATATGCTCGGGCTTCAGCTCGACTGGACCAGACAGATTCACAACCAGGTCGAGAAGGGCTCCAGAGGCACTTCGCTTGCCAATTTCAAGGTGAATCTCCTGGCGCTAGGTTTCAGTTTGTACTATTATCTGTAGAAGAATGAAAAGAACAGCATTGATATTGGCTCTGTCCCTTGTCTGCCTCGGCTTGTCTGCTGAAGGCGGCGGGAATCCTGCAGACGGAGAGTCCCGCGGTCCGGACAGGGTGTTTATGCCCAAGGGAGACTTCTCGGCCGGCGTTTCGTTCTTCTATGTGGATCTGTTCAGCGACAACAGCGAGTACCTTATGCTCGTCCAGAACCTGAATGCGAACGCCACGATGATGTCCCTTTCGCCATATCTGGATTATACCTATCGCAACAACAAGTCCGTGGGTCTCAGGGTGAAATATTCTTCGGCGAAGAGCGGAGTCTCAGACGCTGACCTTTCGATGCTCAGCGATGACCTGTCGCTGTCTGTCGAGGATATGACGGCCGATTCACGCTCCATCCAGGCTTCGGTTTTCCACAGGGCATACGCCCCTCTGGACAAGCAGAGCCGCATAGGCGTGTTCACCGACATCTCTCTCGGATATTCGAACACCAGATCTTCCTTCTCGTATAATTCCGAGAGCCTTGACTCCTACTCAGTCGCGAGCCGGGTGAAGTTCACCGTGCATCCGGGAATAATGGTCTTTGTCACCAACAGCATCAGCACACACGTGTCTGTCGGGATTGGCGGAGCCTCCTATAACCACGTGGACTACTACAAGGGCGGCGAGGTCGTGGGCACCCGCGACTTCTCGAAGGTGCACTTTATGCTCGACGTTCTTGACATTTCCTTCGGTCTGTCTTTCCACATATAACAGATGAAAAAAGCGATTCTCACAGTGTTGGCATTGGCCGTTACGGCCGCCTCCTGCATCAGGAACGACATTCCGTATCCTGACACTCAGGCGTCGATCACCTCGCTTGATGTCGAAGGTGCTCTGAAAGTGAGCATTGACAGTGATGCGCGCGAGGCTGTGGTCACGCTCGCCGAGGATTCTGACATCAGCAATGTCAGAATCAATGCGATAAGCTTCAGCAACCCTGACGTCACCCCGTCGATGGACGTGGTCGGAGTGCACGACCTGTCGAAGCCTCTCGGTCTGACCTTGAGCGCCTACGGCAATGACTGGCTCTGGGCGATCAGGGCCGAGCAGCCGATCGAACGCTATTTCACTCTTTCCGGGCAGATCGGAGAGACGGTGCTCGACGCTCCTAACAAACGCATAATCATACAGGTACGTTCGAACATCTACAGACTGAATGTCACCTCATTCAAGCTCGGGCCGGCGGAGGGCACGACTTATACTCCTGCCGTCGAATCTCTTCACGATTTCAGCAGGGAAGTCCAGCTCACGGTCTCCTACAGGGGCGTGAGCGAGGTCTGGACCATCTTTGTCGAAGAGGTTGAGGCGGGCGTCATCCTCAGCGATCCTGACGTGTGGACCAGAGTCGCCTGGCTCAAGGCTACCGGAGTCGAGGGACGCTCGAACGGCTTCCGCATCCGCAAGGCAGGTCAGTCAGAGTGGACGGAAGTGGAGAATGTCACTTCGGAGGGCGGAACGTTCAGTGCGATGGCGGACGGACTTTCGCCTCTGACGGAATATGAATGTCAGGCTTACAGCGGTGACGAGACTGCAAGCTGCACCTTCACTACCGAAGGCGAGCAGCAGCTGCCGAATTCCGGCTTCGAGACCTTCAGCAACGCAGAATCTTCGAAATATTATTCCTTCTATGACCCTTCATCTCCGGAGACATCCCTGCAGACCAAATGGTGGGGGAGCGGAAACAAGGGCTCGACAACGGTCGGATCCAGCTATGCCATCACCAAGCCTGACGGGGAGGACAAGGTCGAGGGAAACTATTCCCTGAGGATGGAATCGCAGTATGTCATAATCAAGTTCGCTGCGGGAAATGTCTTCTCGGGAGAATACGGCGGCAATGTCGGAGTGTCCGGCGGAAAGGTCCGTATGGGCCGTCCGTTCACTCTCAGACCTCGCAAACTGACGCTCTGGCTCAAGTACAAGTGCGGCCAGATTCAGCAGAAGACTCTCGGAGACTATCCTGAGGATGATCCGGTAAAGGTCGGAGATAACGACAGGGGAACCGTATGGGTGGCTCTCGGCGACTGGAACTATAAGAAGTACGGCGGCACGGAAGAATCTCCGGTGGAGGTGAATACTACGAAGAGGGAGACCTTCTTCGATCCTGCGGGCGAGAATGTGATCGCCTACGGCAAGTTCGTGACGGATCAGAGTATGGACTGGACGAAGATCGAGATTCCTCTGGAGTATGTCTCGACTTCGCGCAAGCCTACCCACATCATCGTGTCCTGCGCGGCAAGTATGCTCGGAGACTACTTCACGGGCAGCCCTGATTCGATACTCTGGGTGGACGATCTGAAGCTGGAGTACTGATCCGGAGAGTCGTTTCAGTCGAAGTTTCAGGAGGTTGGGCGAAGTGCTAATTTGCTCAGCCTCTTGTTTTTTAGCAAAATAGTACGTATATTTGCAGCCCCAAAATTATGGGGTTAAAACATAAATTACAGTTTAACAATTATTTATGCCAACAATTCAACAATTAGTTC
>CAVCSJ010000053.1:11783-13313 GCA_963604895.1 bacterium | reverse complement strand
TGTGGTGAAGTAGCGGTAACCTACATTAAGGCCTTCTGCGTAATCGGTGTAGTCGAGATTCTTTACTTCCTTCTTCTCGACAGAGCCTCCGAACATCGCTGCGAATGGATTGGCAGCCTGAGCCTCAGGCTTGTAGTAAGGGAAGTTTGCTGAAGACGGGAGATCGAGATAATTAACAGGGAAGGTCATAGAGAGCTTTCCTGAAGGATTGACCTTACCGGAGAGGATGTCAGCTACAGAATGGCCGGCTTCCTGACCAGGAGTCCAGGCGAGGAGGATGGCGTCCGGAAGATTCTTCCAGGATGCAGTCTCCACAACGCCGCCCACGTTCAGAACCACTACGACCTTCTTGCCGGCCTGGTGGTAGAGATTGCAGACATTGGTGATGAGCTCGCGCTCGTCAGCATTGAGGTCGAAGTCACCGTCGAGAACGCGGTCGTCACCCTCACCGGCATTGCGGCCGATGACTACGACAGCTGCGTCATTGCGCTCTACGGAGTTCTTTACAACGTCCTTGCGTACTGCCAGTTCAGGGACGACGCCTTCACCGAGTGAAAGGCCGCCGCCCAGAGCCTGCTCAGGGATCATAGGAGCATTGGCATCCTCTGCGTTCACATAAGCGCGGTATGTCTTGTAGAGGTCGGCGATCTTCTTGTCCACCTCATATCCTGCAGCTGCGAGGCCTTCGTCGATATTGCGGACATAAGCCTTGTTAACGTTACCGGAACCGGTACCGCCTGCGATGGTCTTGTAAGCATTCATACCGAATACGGCAACCTTGCTCGGCTCGAAAGGAAGCATACCGTCATTCTTGAGCAGAACCATACCCTCAGCGGCAGCCTTGCGGACGGCCTCGGCGTGAGCCTTGAGGTCAGGGTTGTTGCTGTACTTGTAGCCGTTGAAGCGAGGAGTCTTCACGATGTACTCGAGAATGCGCTTCACGTTGCGGTCGAGGTCGGCCTCGGCGAGAGTACCGTTCTTGACGGCCTCGATGATGCGCTGAGTCTCGAAAGGCATACCCGGCTCCATAAGGTCGTTGCCTGCGTGTACGGCAGCGACGGTACCATCCTTGGCACCCCAGTCGGTCATAACGATACCCTTGAATCCCCATTCATCGCGGAGGATGGTCTGGAGAAGTTCATAATTCTGCTGTGTGAAGACGCCGTTCACCTTGTTATAGGAAGACATAATGGTCCAAGGATCGGACTCCTTGACGGCGATTTCGAAATTCTTGAGATAGATCTCGCGAAGGGCTCTTGTGCCGATGCGGGAATCATTCTCCTGACGGTTGATCTCCTGGTTGTTGCCCATAAAGTGCTTCATAGAAACACCTACGCCCTGGCTCTGGATACCGCGCACGTATGCCGCGGCAATCTTTCCGGAGAGGACAGGATCCTCGGAGAAATATTCGAAGTTACGGCCGCAGAGAGGGTTGCGGTGGATGTTCATACCCGGAGCGAGGAGCACGTCGGCACCATACTCGAGAACCTCGTTACCCATATCGGCGAGGAGTTCCTCCACGAGATTCAC
>CAVCSJ010000053.1:4555-11501 GCA_963604895.1 bacterium | reverse complement strand
GTTGTCCTTGTTTAACTGAAGCTGTGCGCTTGCCGGAACAGCGGCAAGTGCACAGGCCATAAGAGTCATAATTTTCTTCATATTTGTGGTTTATTTGAAAATTCTCTGAGCGAAGTCCACGAGATAAACTCTCCAGTTTCTCCAGATGTGTCCGCCTGGAGTTTCGACATAAACGTATGGATAGTTCTTCTCGTCGAGGTGCTTGCGAAGATCCTCGCTGGCCTTGTAGAGGAAGTCTGTCTCGCCGATGGCGATGTAGTAGAGCTTCGGCTGGTTTGCGAAGAGAACGTCGAGCTTCTCGTAGGTGTTCTTGTAGAAGTCAGGAGCTATGAAACTGCTTTCGTCACCCTGTGTGATGCCGAGACCTGCAGAGAACAGACCTACATAGTCGAATGTCTTAGGATAGTTCAGAGAGATCTGATAACTGTGTCCGCCGCCCATTGAAAGGCCTGCTACAGCACGCCCGGAAGACTTCTTGACGGTGCGGTAGTGGCTGTCGACATAGGAGATGACATCCTTGAAGTGAGCCTCGAAGGAGGTGTCGAACGAACCGCAGTTGTAAGGCTTGTACATACCGGAAGCGTCCTCGCCGGGAGCGGCCTGATGCTTTGTGTTGCCGTTTGTCATAACGACGATCATAGGCTTAGCCTTGCCTTCAGCGATGAGGTTGTCCAGAATCTGAGCGGCGCGGCCGGTGCAGAGCCAGGCTTCCTCGTCACCACCCATACCGTGGAGAAGATAGAGGACAGGGTACTTGGTCTTGGTGTTGTTCTCGTAGCCTGCAGGAGTGTAGACTGACATTCTGCGGTCCTTGCCGAGCACATCGGAGTGATACCATACGCGAGTCACGGAGCCGTGAGGCACGTCGTGTACCATATAGTCGTCGGCCTTGCCTCCTCCAATGATGAAGTAGTTCGTCTGGGAAGCGATGTCGCGCTGGAGATATGCGTTGTTAGGATCCTTCACCTGAAGGCCGTCAACGAGGAAATTATAACTGTAGAGCTCGCTCTCGAGAGGCTGGGTGGTGTATTCCCATACGCCGTTGGCGCCTTCCTTGAGATCGGCTACGCCAGGAGCGTCGAAGCTGAAATCACCCATTTTTACAGGGGCTGTAGGAAGGAAATCACCGGTTACCTGAACCTTTACGGCCTTAGGGGCAACGAAACGGAAGGTGACGGAATTGTCCGCGTTGATTTCAGGGGAAATAATCTGCTGGCCACCCCAGAGAGCCTGCTGAGCGAATGCGCTGGCGCCTGCCAGGAGCATAGCGGCAATGATAAATACTTTCTTCATATCTTTAAAATTGGTTTTAGTTTCTTAAATTCAGCTAAAATTACGTTTAATTTCGATTCTAAGCAAATGCGAAATAGGCCTTAAAATGTTTTGGGTTATAAAAAAGTTGCCTGTCTGAACGTACAGGCAACTTTTTGAACATTCATCAATACTGTGCAGCAGTGTGTGATGCGATGGAGAAGCTGATGCTGTAGTCTCCCGCAGTCACCTTGCATACGGAACCGAGGACTTTCACGTCGATGGTCTCGCCTGCGTTGATGAGCACGAGATTGCCGTCTCCGTCATAGTAGTATGATCCACCGATGAAGCCGGGCATCCAGGCTGAGAGGTCGTAACCGTTTCCTGCGGTCATATCAGCAGTCTGGTACTCCCCTACCGTGTATGTGCCTTCGAGCGAAGCGGCATCCGATGCGCGGTTCAGCGCAAAGCTGGCTGCCACTGCAGTACCGGTAGCGTCCATTACAGTGATAGAGTGCAGGGTAACACCCTCGGATGCCACGGAGTCTGTGCAGTAAGCTGTGTTAGGATACTTGCCGTAGAACTTGTTCGCACCGACCTGGAATGTATAGGAGAGGTCTGGATTCTTGGTAACTGTGAAGGTTTCACCTGAATTGATGAGAACCAGGGTGCCGTTCTGATCATAGTAAAGAGAGCCTCCGATCATTCCCGGAACCCAGGCGGAGGCGTCATAACCGGCCCAGGCGCTCATATCGGCCGTGGTGGTATAGTAGTCGGCCACGGTGTATGTACCCTCGATATCGGCACCTGTGGTGCGGTTCAGAACGAAGCTGGCGGTCATAGCGCCGTTTGCATCGTAAAGGGTGATGAGGTGGTTCGAAACGCCGCCCATATCTGTAACGACATCCGACATCACGTTAGGGTCGATATCCTCTTCGAAAGTCATAGGGAAGGTTCCGCTGACTCTTACGATGTCGCCGTCCGTGAGCCATACGGTACCGGATACGGTGTAGTTCACGCCCTCTGTCCAGGTGTCGGAATCAGCCTCGAAGGTAAGGGTACCAGTCTCGATGGAAACTCCGCCGAGAGTGGACTGCTGAGCGATGTAGTTGCCCTTGCCGGCCTTGTCGGCGCTCACTGCCGTATAGGCGGTAGGCACGATATAGTACTGGTTGCTTACCAGGTAGAGATGCAGGTCCTTTCCGTTGTCTCCTTTGACCGTGAGGTCGAAAGTCCTTGTGGTGGCGGCTTTCTCGAAACCGTTCACCGCGGCTGCGGAGAATGACTGGTCCTCAGGCTTCTGATAGATGCCCTCCAGCGGGTCGATACCGGTTTCTTCGCAGGATGCGAAGGCCAGCAGGGCGGCCGCTGCCATCATTATGTTTGAAATATATCTTTTCATATCGTTAATTCATTAATAACCCGGGTTCTGCTGGATTTCACTGTTCAGACGGATTTCAGTGGCAGGATAAGGCAGATGCTCGTGCTTGCCGGCCTTGAATCCGTAGGTTGAATTGTTGCACTCCTTGTAGATGATTTCACCGTTAGGCTGGAGTACAGGGTAGGTCTTGCCGTTATTTGCCATAGCTTCGGCGGCTTCGCCCCAGCGGAGCAGGTCCTGATATCTTGTGCCTTCGCCGCAGAGTTCAAGTCTCTTCTCGAGCTTGATGTCGTCGAGAGTGACGGTGCCCAGGGATGAAAGACCGGCGCGGGTGCGGATCAGATTGGTGTACTCGGTGGCTTTGGCGGTGTTGCCTGCCATCAGGTGAGCCTCTGCGCCGCAGAGAAGAACCTCGGCGTATCTCATCCAGATGATGTTGGCAGCGCAGTAATAGTCGCTGGCGGTACCGCGGTCGGCACTGTGGGGCACATCCTTCCACATAAAGTAGCCTTCATTGATGATATTTGTGGTGACTCTCATTCCAAGCTGATCCTGAACCTGCTGGTAGGTCTTCATCGTCTGGTTCAGACGGTAGCCGTTCACACCCTCGTCCTTTACGAATGCATCGTAGAGGTCCTTTTTGGGAACGCGGAAGCCCCAGCCTGTCTGCATAAGTTCAGTGTTGCTGACGCCTGACATTCTGTCCACACGCCAGTGGATCATCAGAGGGTACATCGAGAAGTTGTATTGGTATGGGTTGGCTTCATCCACAACGCGGTTACATTCGAAGATGCTCTCGCAGAAATGCTTGTTCTCGAGGCGGTGCATATCGGCGTAATTGCCAGTGTAGAGGGCGTATTTGCCGCTGTTTACCACTGCGTCGAACTGTTCGGCAGCCTCTGAGTACTTGTTCTGCCAGAGGTAAGCCTTTCCGAGGAGGGCCTGGGCGAACTGCCTGGTGGTTCTCCAGGTCTCGGTGTCGTTGACGCCCGACTTCTCAGGGAGAGCATTGGAAGCGATAGCTTCCGTCAGATCCTTCTCCACGAGGGCCCAGAGCTCTTCGGTGGTGCCGTTAGGACGCGAGTACTCGGATGGAACGAGCTCGTGGTCCACTATCGGAGGGTTGCCCCAGATGGTGACGAGGTCGAAGTATGCCCAGGCGCGGAGCACCTTGGCCTCGGCGAGGGAACGCTTGGCGACGTCGCCCTGGTCCTCGGAAACGTGGCCGAGCACTACGTTGCACTTGTAGATAAGGGTGTAGAGGGATGTGAACATCGCCTGTATGTAGTCCTGCTCAGTATCGAAGGTGAACTCGTTGAGCTGCTGGAGGTCGATGTTGTCGCCTCGGTCAGCGCCGCCGGCATAGAAGTCGTCGGTGAGCATCTCCTTCATAAGACGTACGTAATAGTCGTAGTTCCAGCCTTTTGCTTCGAGATAGATGGCTGCCGTGGCGGCCTCGATCTGCTCATCTGTCTGGTAGTAGGTCTCATAATTCAGCACGCCGTGCTGCGAGATGTCAAGCTTGTCGCTGCAGGAATATGAAGCGAGAGCCGCGATGCACAGGGCCGAGCCTATAAGTATATTCTTGATTTTCATTGTCTGTCGGAATTAGAATGTTATGTTGACACCGAACACTACCTTCTTCGAAGTAGGATAGCTGCCCTTGTCAACTCCGAGGGAGCTGCCTACACCGGTAACCTCAGGGTCGAAGCCCGGATATTGGGTGAAGGTGAAGAAGTCATCGAGAGAACCGTAGATACGCAGGTTGTCGACCTTGAATCTTCTGACGATCTGCTTAGGCAGGGTGTAACCGAGCTGTATCTGCTTGATTTTGAAGAATGAACCGTCGAATACTACAGCGTCTGAAGTAAGATACTGGATCCAGTTCGAAGCGTTAGCCGCAGGACGGGTACCGTCGGTGTTCGTGGAAGTCCAGCGGTCCTCTGTGAACCAGGTCAGGCGGTTGCAGGCGTAGTCCACGTTGTTCAGACAGTTGAAGATCTTGTTTCCGTACGTACCTGTACCGAATACCACAAGGTCGAGGCCCTTCCAGGCTGCATTGAGAGTGATACCGTAGGTGAGTTTAGGGATACCTGAACCGAGATCCATCTTGTCGCCCTGTGAGATGCCTTCCACGCCGTCGATATCCTCGAATGTGGCGTTACCGGTCGCAGGATCGATGCCTGTGAAGTGGTAGCCGTAGAAATGCCAGGCCGGTTTGCCCTTTTCGAAGCGGGTGATGGTACCGTAGTTGCGCACTCCGACACCGTCGATACCGTCGCTGAGGGACTCGTGGATATAGGTAACTTCATTGTGAAGTGTAGAGAGGTTGCCGGAAATTCCATAGGAGAAGTCTCCGATGTTGTCGCGCCACTTGAGTTCGAACTCCCAGCCGCGGTTCACTACATTACCCGCATTGACCGGGGAGGCGGATACGCCGACTACGGTCGAAGGAGTGATGCCTGAGACGATGAGGTCGATGGTCTTCTTGCGGAACCAGTCGATGTTTACGGAGAGGCGGTCATTAAGGAAGCGTGTGTCGAGACCGAAGTTGATCTGGTCGGAGGTCTCCCACTTGAGGTTCTCGTTTCCTGCGGATGACGGAGCGTAAGTGATGATGTACTCAGGAGATGTGCTGGTAGTCGGATATGCGCCTGTGGATGCGATTACATTGGCGTATGCATAGCTGCCGAGCGAAGCGGTGGAGCCGTTCTGGCCCCAGCTGGCACGGAATTTCATATAAGGAATGACGCTCTTCAGGGAAGAGTAGAAGTTCTCCTCGGAAATGGTCCAACCGCCGGATACTGCAGGGAAATAACCCCAGCGCATAGGCTTCGGAAGGATGGAAAGGTCAGCGGCGTCAGCGCGAAGGGATGCCTGGATGTAATATCTGTTCAGATAGCTCCAGCTGGCACGACCGAAATACGAAAGATTCCTGCGGATGATAGGCTCTGCGCCGGAAACGCTCTTGGAGGCGTTGGCTGTGGCATATGCGAGATAGTAGAAGAGAGGGTTCTTCTGGGTTACGCCGAGGTCGGTGTCGTCGCCGCTCTTTGAACCGGAAAGGTAGAACGAACGGGTCTGGCTGTAGGAAGTTCCGGCCATCAGGCTTACGTTATGCTTGCCGAAGCTATGGTTGTAGTTGACGAAGTTTTCCCACTGGTAGTACATCGAATTGCTGTCCGAACCGCTGAGTGACATATAGTTCGAATATGCGTTGGAGTTGATGTAGTAGTCGAGGGAATAGCCGTAAGTGTCGGAGTTCGTGAGACGGTAGCCCAGACGGGAAGTGAATACCAGATCCTTTACTGGCTTGAAATTCAGGGAAGTGGATCCGTTGATATTGAAGCCGTTGCTGACTGAATAGCTTCTGTCGCGCATAGCGTGAGGGTTCACGTTCTCACCTGTGAGGAAAGCGGAGATACCGTAGTAGTCGCCGTTCTCGTCAGTGAGAAGGGTTTTGCCGGCATCGATGTACTTCTGCACGAATGCAGGGACATTGTCTTTAGAATAGGAGGTAGGAGTGAGAGGGTCGAGCTGGAGGGCGGACATGATGGCGGAACCGTAGTCACTGCCTTCGGAAATGGTGCGGACCTTGTAAACTTCCAGCTGGTTGTTGGTCTGGATGTCGAGCCAAGGCTTGATCTTCCAGGAACCGTTCACCATACCCGTATATCTTTCATATACATCGGAATCACCGGAGAACATACCGTCATTGTTCAGATATGAAGCGGAGACATAGAGGGAGCCCTTGTCATTGCCTGCCTGGAAGGTCAGGTTATGATGCTGCATATAAGAGGTTTCGTAGGAGTAGTCCACCCAGTCGGTATTCGTCTCGAAATCCCAGTTGTTGTAGAATTTCTCGAGATCGAAACGTCCGTCTTCGAGATAGTACTGCATATACTGCTCGGAGTTCATTACCTTAGGGACACGCGCAAGGCTCTGTGCTGTAAGCTGATAGCTGTAGCTGATCTTGCCGTCGCCCTGGCCCTTGCGGGTGGTGATGAGGATGACGCCGTTACCTGCGCGCGCACCGTAGATGGCTGCAGAGGCGCCGTCCTTGAGGACTTCCATAGACTCGATGTCGTTAGGATCGATACCGGAGATGTCGCTGGTGATACGGCCGTCCACTACATAGAGAGGGTCACTGGAGCCATTCGAGCTGATACCACGGATGCGGACTGTAGGGGAAGCGCCCGGACGTGCTGAAGAACTCTGGATGTGGACACCTGCAGTCTTTCCCTGAAGGGCCTGTGCAGGCGCCGTGATGGTTCTGTTCAGGATGTCGTCGCTCTTGACCTGGGAGATGGAGCC
>CAVCSJ010000053.1:0-4257 GCA_963604895.1 bacterium | reverse complement strand
GCCGAAGCGAACACCATCAGAAGAGCCATCGCCGAAAGCGCGATCTTCCTAAGAATAGATTCTTTCATTGCGTGTAGATAGATTTGTTTGTTTATTAGTCAGTGTGTGAAACGATATACAGTTTCACGATGCAAAGGAAAAACTATTTCCGGAATGCGGTTTTCTTATTTGTCCGCAAATTGTTTCGTGACGTGCAAAAGGTTTTATTGAAACGTCCAAAAATTTGCGCCAGAATTCAAAAAGTGCCATACAAGAGGCTGGAGGGCAATATTGGACGGCGGGAGCCGGCCGGCGGAAAATGGATGCGGAAGCTAGAAATCTCGCGAAGAGTCACTAACTTTGCGTCCGTTATGAAGAAAATCGCACTGAGCATACTCCTTGCGCTCGCGCCGCTGGCCGCCGGGTCCTACAACGAAGTCTCCACGAGCATTTCGAACGGAATCGTGAACTGCATCACGCAGGATGCGGACGGGTTCATCTGGATGGGAACCTTCCGCGGCCTGAACCGCTACAACGGCCAGGAGTTCTATCAGTACTATTCGCAGTATGACTCGCTCACGATTCTGGACAATCAGGTGAAAGCGGCCTTCTGCGACAGCAAGGGACGTCTCTGGGTGGGCACCGTCTACGGTCCGAGCATCTACGACAAAGAAAGCGACATCTTCCGCGAAGTGAAGGTCCATAACAGCAACCGCAACGTCCAGCAGTTCCTCGAAACCCGCTCCGGAGACATCCTGGCGGGCAATTACGAGCATATTCTCAAATACAACGAGGCGGCGAACGCCTTCGAACCCATCGAAGGCGTCAGGCAGGGCTCCGGTCTCTGGGGCCTAATCTCCCCTATCGGCGACCTCTGGGTACTTACCTACGACGCCCTGCGCTGCTACAATCCCGGGACGGGTTCCCTTAAATATGAGGAGCCGCTGAACATCTGGGGCTTCGGACGTGCCGTTATGCTTGGGGATGACATCTGGCTTGCAGATATGAACGGGCTGAAGATCTATTCCACGCTCTCACGAAGCTTCTTGCCTGTACCTGAGGAGATTGCGAATGAAAAACGTCTGAAGGGCGAGTTCATAAACTTAATCCATCCCTATGGCGACGGAGTCCTGCTGTATTCCGAACTTGCGGGAATGTTCTATTACAAGGACGGGAAGATGATTTCCCAGTATGACTCCGGCTTCCCTTTCAGAGTTCCCGATTTCCGCGTCAGCAATCTTTTCACAGATGCGGGCGGCAACCTCTGGATGGGCTCTGCGGACCAGGGATTCGACGTGGTCTACAAATACGCAAAGAAATTCAACGATCCTTCCATCGCGAACGTGAAGATTACCGGCAAGTCGGTGAAAGTCATCGAGGAAGACCGCGACAGGAACCTCTGGATAGCTACGCTCAGCGACGGACTGTTCGTCTATGACAGGAAGCAGGACAGGCTTATACCGATAACCCTTGACTTCGACAAGACCAAGTCCGACAAGAAGAAATCCGAGATTTCCGGCGTAGTTGCACAGGCCGACGGCGACATCTGGATCAGCAACGCGACTTATTCCCAGGTCCTGCGCTGCCGCTACGACAATTCCGTATTCTCCATAAAGGAAAGTTTCTATGTCCTGATGCCGATGAGCCTTCGGGAGGCTCCGAACGGCGATATCTGGAGCGGAAACTTCTTCGGCCAGGTCCACCGCATCCGCAAGTCCGACCACAGGCTTGACTATCTGACTCTGACGGGACAGCCATACATTATGGACTTCGTCTCCGACATTCTGCCGCTCGACGACGGCAGCGTGATGGTCACCCTCCTTTATTTCGCCCCTAAGGTTATCCGCCCGAACGACGGTCCTGCCGACACTTGGGAAGTGACTGATTTTCAGCCGTTTGTAGATAATTACAATGCCTGCGTAAAAACCTCACTCCCGATCCCGACACGCCTTATGAAGGACTCCGAGGGCGACATCTGGCTCGGCACCGTCGCCAACGGACTCATCCGCTACGACTCCTCCACCGGCAAGATGTATCAGCTTACCACTCAGCCGTGTATGGACGTCGAAGCCATCGAGGAGGACCTCTCCGGCAACATCTGGTACTCCACCCAGCACGGCATAGGCAAATGGAACCGCTCCGACGGCAGCATCAGCAGCATCTACAAGGAGAACGGCATCGGCGGCGACCAGTTCTACGACCGCGCAGGCAAACGTCTGCAGGACGGCACGATAATGTTCGGCGGCACGCACGGTCTGACCTGGTTCAACCCGCTCAAGGTCGTGCCAGACGAGGACATAAAGGTCCTTTTCGAGAACATCAAGGTGGCCGGCGAGCGGCCAATCCCGATACGCACCGGCCGCGACATCACTTTGCGTCACAGGGAAAACAGCTTCAGCCTCACTTTTTCGGCGCTCGATTTCGCTGAGTATCAGAGGGTCCGCTTCGAATATATGCTCGATGGCTACGACAGCGGATGGCACGAGTCCGCCAGCTCCACCATAACCTACGGCAACGTGCCCGCAGGGCATTATACATTCAAGATAAGAGCCCTTTCATTGGACTTGTCCCGAATAATCTGCACGAACAGCATAAATCTGCGCATCAAGCCGTCGCCTTGGCTATCGTGGTGGATGATAATGATTTACATCGGAATATTGGCCGCGGCCTCCACGCTCTTCCTCATCCAGCACCGCAAGATTGCGCGCGAAAACGAGATTCTCGAGGAGTCGGAGAAGGAGAAGGATTTCTTCGCGAACGTCTCGCACGAGTTCCGCACCCCGCTCACGATGATTGCAGGTCCTGTGAATCAGATGCTTGACTCGAGCACCTCCGAGACCGAGAAGAACCGCCTGCTGCTGATCATCCGCCGCAACGTGGAGCGAATGCTGCGCCTCGTGAACCAGATGACGGACTACGGCAAGATGGAGAAGGATTCGCTGAAACTCGCTGTGGTTCACAAGGATATCATCGCGTTCCTGCGCGGAATCGCCGAGAATTTCTCGCAGACCGCCGCCGACAAGAACATCGACTACAGCAGCCGCGGACTCGACGGCAGCCTCGAGCTCTGGTTCGACGAGGACAAGGTCGAGAAAATCTGCTACAATCTGCTCTCCAACGCGTTCAAATACACTCCTGCCGGCGGCAAGGTGCGTTTCATCTTCGACTGCACGCCTGACGAGGACTTCACCGTCAGCGTCGAGGACACGGGCACCGGCGTCCCTGACAAGTACAAGGAGCGCATCTTCGAGCGCTATTTCCGCGTGGACGGCAACACCGGACACCGCGTCTACGGCACCGGCATCGGCCTCTACTACGCCCGCAGCCTCGCCGAAATCCACCTCGGCACGCTCACGGTCTCCGATGGCGAGAACGGCGTGGGATCCGTCTTTACGCTCGCGCTGCCTGCCTCCGAAAGCGCTTATCCTCAGGATGTTCGCGTCACCGAAGCCACCTCCGCGCGTCCTTTCGCACAGACCGACTACATTCCGTCGGCCGCTGACGCGTCCAATGTCGACAGCCACTCCCCTTCCATTCTGGTGGTCGACGACGACATCGATGTGGTGCACTATCTGAAGGAGATTCTGTCGGTTTCCTACAACGTGGAATGCCGTTTCGATGCGGATTCGGCGATGGACAGCCTGCGGGACAAGCCTGCAGATCTGATAATTATGGATGTGATGATGCCGGGACGGAGCGGCTTCGACCTCTGCCGCGAGATAAAATCCGACCTTCAGCTGAGCCATATTCCGGTGATTCTCGTGACCTCTAAAAGTGCGGTTTCGGACCAGGTGGAAGGCCTCAAGGCCGGGGCTGACGCCTATATCACCAAACCTTTCGATCCTAACTACCTGATGGCTCTCATCCAGTCACGACTGCTTAATTATCAGCATCTTCAGTCCATCATCGCCAGCGCCACAGACACCAGCGGGATGGCGCAGGAGGAAGGCCTGTCGGAGCGCGACAAGGCATTCCTGGACGAGCTTTACAAGATTATGGAAGAGGGGCTTTCGAACTCTGAAATCGACATCAACACGATGACCGACCGGCTTCATATCTCCCGTTCGAAACTCTATTACAAGATCAAGGGCCTTACGGGCGAGAATCCTGGCGAACTGTTCCGCCATTACAAGCTGAACCGCGCCGCGGAGCTTCTCAAAGACCGTCAGTACAATGTCTCGGAAATCGCCTTTATGACCGGTTTCACTACCCTCTCGCACTTCTCGAACGCCTTCAAGAAGCAGTTCGGCTGCCCGCCGTCTGAATATAAGTAACGCA
>CAVCSJ010000052.1:0-13347 GCA_963604895.1 bacterium | reverse complement strand
TTGGGTGTTAATAACTCGTAGTTACGCAAAGATAAAAACTTTGTCCGTAAAACCAACCATTTCTCCGGATAAATCTTTGTTTTTCACAACTTTGTCCGTAAACCCCCCGCCATTTTACGGACAAACATCAGATTTTCCATCATTTGTCCGTAAAAACACCCCTTTTTACGGACAAAACTTTTTCTAGTCGAAATGAACCGTGGTTTCGACAAATTCAACCACCGCAGCGGTCACGAGGACGGGACTTGCCGAAGCTCCGAGGCCAAGTCTACCGACTATGCTGATTAACAAGGTAAACGATGGAGATGTAAGGGATGCCGCTGTGGGAGGAGAGGCCGATCTCGCAGGTGCGTGAGTTAGAATAGCCGTGCTTGATGCCCGCCGCCTCGATCTGCGGACGGAGCTTTCGCAGCGCCCAGTCATTAAGCTCCGGATGCGTCATACCCTTGTCACCCGCAAACCCGCAGCAGCCGACCCCCTCCGGAACCAGCACATTGCTCGAGCACAGCGAAGCCAGATTATAAAGCGTATCCTTCAGCCCCATCAGCCTCATCGAACAGGTCACGTGAATCGCCACCGGCTCATCCGTACGCGTGATCGTCAGACGGTCTTTCAAAAATACCCATATGAACTCCGCCGGCTCATAAAGCTTGAGCGAAGAAATATGCGTGCGCAGATGATGCAGACAAGGACTCTGGTCGCACAGAATCGGCCAGCGCCCGTTCTCGGAAGCCTTCAGAAGCGCCGCCTCCGTCTCCCGCAGCTTACGCTCCGCGATATCCGGCATACCCTTGCTCTCCCAGATCGTACCGCAGCAAAGCTTCTCCATCCCCTCCGGGAAAATCACCTCGCAGCCCGCCTTGTGCAGCAGTTCCACCGTCTCCTCGACCAATGGCCGCAAGTCCTTCACGCCCGCCGGAAGCCCCATCATCTGATTGAAGCACGAAGGCAGGTACACCACCTTCAGCGGAGAAAGTTTCCCGGCAGCAGAAGCCGCGCCGTCCCGACTTTCCATTCCGTCGGCCGCTGACGCGTCCAATGGAGCCCGCCACTCGGCAAGTTTCTCGGAGCCAACTTTATACGCCCTCGGCATCGAAGGAGTCCAGAGCGGAATGTGCAGACCGTTGTGAAGCCCGGTGCAGAGCCCGCTCATACCTTTTTCGCCCAGGATGAAACGTCCCACATCCGCCATCTTCAGAAGAGCGCGAATGCCCGACTTCGTCCCCGCGAAATGCTCCGCGGCCCAGTTCCAGCTCTTGTAAGTGCTTGAGGTGGAAGGAGTTCTCTGGCGGCGAAGCTCGTGAGTGAGGTCAGCGACATCGATGCCCATAGGGCAGGACATCGAGCAGAGACCGTCACCCGCGCAAAGCTCGTCTCCAGGAAGGAGGTATTGGACGCGTAAGCGGCCGGCAAGAGACTGCGACTCAGGGTTTTGCGTATCCGCTTCGAGCTGAGCGATCCTTCTTTGCACTGCGATTCTAGTCCTCGAGGAGAGCGAGTAGCCGCAGCTCACGCAGTTCACCTCGCAGAAGCCGCACTCGATGCACTTGTTCAGCTTCCCGAACGCCTCTGCGTTTTCCACAGGCGCGCCCGTGGCTGCCTTGAGCAGAGGCAAGTTCTTGAGATTGTGGAGGAAACACTCCGCGTCGTCATTGAAGATCACGCCAGGGTTCAGCCGCCATTGAGGGTCGAACGCCTTCTTCACCCGCTTCATTATCGAGTAGAACTGCTCGCCCCACTCGAGAACGACGAACGGCGCCATATTGCGTCCCGTGCCGTGCTCCGCCTTCAGCGAACCGTCGTAGCGGACCGCCACCATCTGCGCCACGTCCTTGATCATAGCCTCGTACCGGGCGATGTCGTCAGGGGTGTCAAATGCTTGATTTATAATGAAGTGGAAGTTTCCTTCCAATGCGTGTCCGTAGATGCAGGAGTCGTCGTAGCCGTGCCTGTCCAGCAGGTCAGAGAGGTCAGATGTGGCCTGCGGGAGGTCTTCGATATGGAAGGCCACATCCTCGATGATGCAGGTCGTGCCCTCGCGGCGCATTCCTCCGACCGTCGGGAAGATGCCCGAACGCAGCGCCCAATAATGCGCTGAAATCTTCGGATCAGTCGTGAACACTGCAGGCTCGATGAGTTCGAACTTACTGACAGTCTGCACGATGGCGTCAATGTTCGCTTGCAGCTGCTCCTGCGTTTCAGCGCTGGTTTCGGTCAGCACAGCCGTCAGGTCAGGACATTTCGCGGTCTTCAGATGCTCGTCGTTCACGGAAGTCAGCGAACGCAGGTCGAGCAGCTCCGCCGCCGAGACGCTCAGCGGCTTCATCTCCACAACAGCCTGAGCAGCAGTGCGTTTGTCAGGGAAATAAATCATCGCGCAGGCCTTGTACGGCTCGATCGGAAGCGTGCGCATAGTGACTTCGCTCACGAAGCCCAGCGTACCCTCCGAACCCACCATCAGGTGCGCAATCAGCTCGAAATCATCGTCATACTCCAGGAAAGGCCGCAGATTCAGACCCGTGACATTCTTAATGGAGTACTTGTATTCCAGGCGTTTGCGTAATTCTTCATTTTCGCGGACTTCGCGGCGGATTCCCGCCAGCTCGTCCAATAGAGCCCTGTGTCCCCGGGCGAATTCTTCGCGGCTTTTCCCATCGGCCGTATCCAGGATGCTGCCGTCTGCGAAGACGATGCGGGCGCTTATGAGGGTCTTGTCGGAATTCGCGTGCGTGCCGCAACTCATACCCGAAGCATTGTTCGCCACAATGCCGCCGACCATACAGCTGTTAATGGATGCCGGGTCCGGTCCGAAGCGGCGGTTATAGGCTTTCAGAATGCGGTTGACTTCGCCGCCCACGAGGCCTGGCTGCATCGTAATGCTCTCTGCGTCAGGGCTTACGCTCCATTTCTCCCAGTTCTTGCCGGCTACAAGAAGGACGGAATCACTGATGGATTGGCCGGACAACGAAGTGCCGGCCGCTCGGAAAGTGACGGGGATGCCGTGCTCGGAGGCGAGTCGGAGCACTCGGGAGACTTCCTGCTCGTCGCGGCTGCGTATCACGATTTTCGGGGTGAGACGGTAGCAGCTGGCGTCCGTGCCCCAGGCGAGGCAATGCAGTTCGTCGGTATAGATGTTCTGCGATGGAATCTGCGTCTTTATTGCGTTCAGAAAACTTGTATGGTCGCTCATATTGCTTCTGTATTAATCACTTGTGTTTTCAGCTAATATACGTGCCAGGCGGACAGGCTCGCGGTATGCGGTCGCGATGCTGTCCACGATGCCCGCCCTGTTCTGCAGAAGGTCGGCCGCGCGGAACATCACACCGCCGCGGACCTTGTCACAGCTCCGGGCAAGTCTGTATTCCTTGAGGAAGTCATCGGCGGTTTCGAAGCCCTTGTCGCGGGTGCCGAAGCGGTAGATGGCGTAGCCGATTAGCATCGGGACGTCCGCGGTGTGCTGCGAGAACCATTCCAGACGCGGGGTGAAATAGTCGACCGGGGCCGCTGTGGACCAGTAGAGCTGAGGTATTATCATATCTATCAGGCCTTTGCGGCAGATGTCCTCGATGTCGAAGTACATCGAGTTGCAGCAGTATTCGTAATTTCCTGCGGGGCTGATGGAGAAGATGACGGTCGAGTCGGTCTGCTTCACGGCGTCGTGCGCGAGCTTTACCATCCGTTCCACATTATGGTGGCGGAACTCCTCTATGGTCGCTTCACCTTCCCTGAAGGTCTCGAATTCCAGCTCATCGTTCATAGGCTCGTCCTTCTGCAGAGCAGGGTAGAAATAGTCGTCGAAATGGACTCCGTCCACATCATAACGGCTTACGAGGTCTCTGATTATCAATGCGATGCGCTCGCGGACCTCCGGGAGGGCTGGGTTGTAGATGCGGCATTTCGCGTAGTCCTTGGTCAGCTCCACCGGGATTTTCGGGTCGAGGGGAGGGAAGTCCACCTGAGGGCCGTCGCGCTTGGCTATGCGGTAGGGATTCATCCAGGCGTGGAACTGCATCCCGCGTGAATGTGTCTCGTCGACGAGGAATTTCAGGACATCGTAACCGGGGTTGCGGCCCTGCTCGGAAGTTATCATCGCGCTCCACGGCTCTATTTCAGAGTCATAGAAGGCGTCAGCAAGCGGACGGACCTGGAAGAAGACCGCATTTATGTTCAGCCTTTCGAACACGTCGAGGTATTCCCTGAAGAGTTCCTTCTGACTCTGCTCGTCATAGCGCCCCATAGGCCAGTCCAGTTCCTCGACTGTGCTTACCCAGACACCGCGGATTTCTCCCCCGGCTTCAGTGCTGATGCCTCCACGGTTCATCCTTACGGCATCCAGGCGTTCGTTGCGGGAAGGTATCTGTGACGGAGTCTCGGCTGTCGCCGTAACGCTTTTTATATCAATGGATTCTTTATTCTGTTCGGCTATCTCCGCCTGCTGCCCGGTCTCATCCTGAGGAGTCTCGGGAGCCAGTTTTTTACAGGTCTGGGCGGTAGAGACCGTGAAGACTGCGGCAAGAAAAAGAGGGAAAAGTTTTAGAGCTTTCATACATCTGTGATTTCTGTACAAATATACTCTCTTTTCCCTCTATTCCGGTACTTTCGTGCAGAATAATTTGACAGACCGGTTGACAAGGGCCGGTCTGTCCGAGAAGCAGTTTAACTTTATTCAGGTTTAAGGGTACGTAGTTGATTTGTCCGTGACTTGGGCAGAGGTGCTGCCGGCAGCGCCTGAGGTGCCGGAAGAGGTGCTGCTGCTGTCCTCGATGACTTTGACGGCGGCGCTCGCCGCCTGGCCCAGGTACAGACAGACCACGGCGGTTTCCCCTTTATACAGGCCTGTCACCAGACCTTTCGTCGGAGTTTCGTTGCTCACCGAAATGCAGCGCGGGTACATATCCACCTGCCATTTGGTGATACCTCTTGTAGTGATGTCGTCTTCACCGGTGGTCACATACTCGCCATCCTGATACCACTCCAGGATGTACCAGCCATAGAACTGCATAGTTTCTCCCACCTTTATGGTTCCGCTGTACGGGCGGACTTCCAGGCTCTTGATACAGACGACACCCTCTCCCACGCGGATGTTGCAGACGGCGGAAACCCTTCCGTCCCAGGAAGTTGCGGTAAGAGTCGCCGTACTTCCCCTGGTCGCTCCGTCGGAGCAGCGGATGATGATGCTGTTTCCGCTGAGGGTGTAGCTCAGTCCCGCCGCGGCGAAGCCGCTTTCGGTGAGACTGAACTCGAAATCAGACGGACTGAAGTTCAGGGTGACGGTCGTGCTTTCCCCGGGAGTGATGTCCACCGACGAGGAGGAGAAGGACATTTTCCGGCTGTCGGTCCAGTCGGAAGCGGTGATCTTCCAGTTCCCGTCCTTCCGCATATTGTCCTCGGTAGGGGAGAGCGTGAGGCGGTAGAGACTGTTCCGGCAGAGGTCGAAATTCTTCACGTTGTCACTTCCCAGATACATCCTGTAGCTGTCGCTGCCGCTGTAGCCGGGAGATGAATAGCTTCCTGTGGCTTCCAGATAGGTGCAGAGATCCTCGCCGGAAGGCAGGCTCGAAGGCGTTTTGGCCCACGGATCGGAGTTCGAAGGCAGCAGGTCTCCCTGCATATTCTCCAGAACGTAGAAGCAGACGCTTTCTCCTGCGTTCAGCTTCTCCAGGTCAGCCTCGCTTGCCAGGTCCCCTTCGCCCACATCCGCGGTGTCCAGCGCTTTCTGCCCTGCCTGGAAAGGTTTCAGGCTCGAAGGGCAGTTGAGCAGCTTTACCGAAGTCAGGGTGAAGATTCCGTGCAGGTCCATTTCGGATTTGTCGAGAGTGAGCTGGAGTTTGGAGACGAGTCTGGTCAGTTCTATTCTGACGCTGGCGTTCCTTTCGCTGACGGTCCACTCCCTGTCGCCTGCCATAGGAAAGCCTGCGGGGAAATGCCCGGACAGGTCCGTGCGGTATTCCCATTCGAGTATATCATCCTCTGTTTCAAGTCCTTCGATACGTGAAGGGTTGTTTGCGAAAGCATAGAGATGATAGCTTTCCCCGACTCTTCCCCTGAAACTCAGGTCTGAACTTCCGTCCCGGTAGACTTCGTCCACGATGTCTCCGTCGCTGTCGGTGACGAAAAGCTGAACGGAGAGGATCTCGCTTTCTCCGGAACCGGAAGAACTCCTGCCCAGACTGAAGCTGTCCAGGCTTAAGGCCACTCTGACCTCGGTTTCACTTGTGATTCTGTCTGAAAGACAGGAGACTGCGAAAAGAGGCAGAATTGACAGTATCGATATAATGCTGTTTTTCATAGCGGCGGATTTTCTATATGGTTTCTGTGAAGGCGTCTTCATCGTCCCATTCCTTTACGGTCACGACGGCGTCGGTCCTTGTGTAATCGATCTCGACATAAATGTCCTGAAGGTCCTCGGCGTTCCAGTCGTAGCCTGTCCGGTCGATGTACTCTCCAAGATTGATGCTGTCCAGGATTTCCTCCGAGGCCCTGCTGAAAAGCTCCAGGGTGAGGCTCTTGTCCGTCTGCCTCGGGATGCGGAAACTCTGCCGCTCCCTGATGTCTGTCTCTGGAAGCTCGATGCAGAACGCGCCCTTGCTGGGCTCCAGGGCATCCAGGAGCAGCCCGTTGGTGGAACTCTTCACCCTGATTCCCGGATTGGAGGACGGGGCTCCGTCCTCCGGCCAGACGAATCGGACGTAGACCGTGGAATACTGCTTGTGCAGGTCCACAGTCTCGCTTGCGGACTCCCCGCTGGCATCCACGGTGGCGCTGAAAGCGTATATGCTGTCGGCCTGGTCTCCGTAGGAAATCAGCAGGGACTTGTCCTTTACGGACCTGCTGTCCCTTACGGAGATGGCGGAGATTACTACCTGCCCTCTCGGTACCCTGAGTTCGAGACTGTCCGGGACGTTCCAGGAGAGATAGGTCTCGCGGTAATATGTCTGGGGACAGTACACGGACAGGAGCAGCTCTTCAGGCCCGTTCACGATGTCGTCGAAGGCGCGTCTCAGGTCCAGACTCAGGAAGCACGGACAGTCCTCCCTGTACTCCTTTATGGAGCAGGCCGTGGCTGCCGCCATCGTGGCGAGCAATATTGTCGTGAGTGCTTTCCCAGTCATTGTCTCTTAGATGGTTACGTTCTCGATGGTGCTTCCGGTCTCCCAGTCGGCGACTGTGATGCTGAACTCGGCGTCGGCGGTTGTGATGTCCTCGTAAGGATTATTGCTGCCCCGTCTTGTGATCTTGAGTTCCTTGATGGTGTAGATCTTGTTTCTTCCCACATCCGGGATTCTGATGCTGTAATATCCGACTGTCCCGCCCAGGGTGGTCTGGACAACGAGCCTGGTGTATCTTTCCGACCACTCCTCGGCTGTCGAATCCTTCCCGGCAGGATTCGGATAGCAGTAGAATCTGTGCTCTCCGACATAAGGCTCGGAGGCAGTGACAGTTGCATCAAGAGTGTCCTGAGTCAGTGCTTTGGCAGGGTTGTCCGTCTCCATCTTGTTCTTGTTCACCCATACCAGGTCCTCCTTCGCATCGACGGCGTAATTGCACGACGCCACCGCGTTGGTGAGATAGATTCCTGTGATCTTGAATTCCTGGTCCGCCAGATAAGGGGAGGAGAAAGCCGTGCTGATCTTCTCTATGACCACCTTGGAGACGATTCTCTTCACGATTATGTTCACTGCGGCATCTGAATTGACCGTCTGGTCCGCCAGTTCCCCGACCATCTCGAAATGGTCCGAAGCGTTGTTCTTCAGAAGGCTTACAGTGGCCAGAAGGTCAGTTTTGCTTCCGACCGTTCCCAGGTCCGGACAGTTTACCAGGGCGATGAAGTGCTTGGTACCCGCCGTAACCTTGAGCGTGAACTTCGAAGTGCTCTCCTTTGCATAGGAATCGATGCTTCCGTCGGAATTGAAAGCGAAGAGCTGAATGTCCGAAATCGCGCTCTCGTTCTTGTCGGCGATGTCTGTGGCACGCGTCGTGGCCCCTCCGCTGATATTCACCGTGACGGTCACGAGTTCGTCCCCGTTTACAGGTTTGTCCTCTTCCAATGTCTGGATCTGGTTGCAGGCTGCGGCCAGTACAAGTGCGGCCGCCATCAAAAATCTGGTCTTCATAGTTGATATTTTGAAAATTAAACATTGGCCGTAAGGCCTTTATAATAAAAACTTTGTGTTATAGTCTCTCCGTGTAGGAGCTTCCGTCCGCCCAGTCGCGGACGGTGAGGCTCGCGTTGAGCGCGTCTCTGCCGTAGGGCGTGTCCGGCGTAGGGCTGCCTTTCCCGCTGAGCGTCAGGTTCTCGACGGTGTAGGTGCAGTTGCG
This sequence comes from bacterium, assembly GCA_963604895.1. Lineage (GTDB taxonomy): Bacteria > Bacteroidota > Bacteroidia > Bacteroidales > UBA932 > Cryptobacteroides. The sequence continues at coordinate 5,028 of CAVCSJ010000052.1, read as the reverse complement.
GCGGATTTCCGGAAAAGTCAGCGAGTAGTAGCAGAGCTCGCCGCCGAGCTCCGCCTCGAGCACGAGTCTCGTCTTGCGCGGGCTCCAGCTCTCTTCGGAGCTGTCCCCGGTGCAAGGGTTCGGATAGCAGTAGAAGCTGTGCGCAGTGCTGTAAGTCTCAGAGTTGCCGAGACTTATGCTCAAGCCTCTGTCGCTCGTCAGAGCGTCCGCGCCGCTGCTTTCGAAGCCTCTGCGGCTCAGCCAATCCGTCACTTCGCCTTCACCGTCGAGTCGCAGTCCCGCAGCCACGTTGATGAGGTATATCCCCTTGATTACAAGCGGCCTTGCGGCCAATGCGGGAGCGCTGAAACTCCGGCTTATGCTCTTTACGCTCAGCCTTGCCGCCAGCCTCACCAGCCTGATGGTGATCTCCATATCGGAAGTTATGTCGGCGGCGGTGTTTCCGGCCATCACCAGATGGTCCGCGGCATTGTCAGTCAGGCGGCTTATGCTGCCGCGCAGGTCTTCCTCACTGCCTATGGCCGTAAGGTCGGGAGCATTGGCTACAGCCCACAGGCGCTTCCCCTTTCCTGCAGTGACATTTATGCTCAGACTGCCTTCACTTCCTCTTCCCACCGCATCGATGGCACCGTCGGAATCGAAGACAAACACCTGCAGGCTGTTTACGGCCGCTTCATCCTCTCCGCTTATCTCTGTGACCCGTGTGCCCGGACAGGATACCTTCACGGTTATGTCTGTTGTTTTTAAAGGCACGGGATAATCGGGCTCCACGGGAGAGCGCAGAGAACAGGAAGTTGCCGCCAATGCAATGATTGTCAATATCTTTCTCATAAATCTTCTTCGTATAAATCTTCATTCAGACCGTATTTCTTTATAAGGCTGGAGATTTCGGGGTCAAGATTGCCCCGGTGCACCAGGCTCCGGTCGGCGGCGCAGGCCGCAAGGTATCTTGTGACGGCATTCTGTTCATCTCCTTCCCTGGAATAGAGCACCGACAGCAGGTAGTCCACCCGTGCGCTGCGCGGCTCCTGCAGGAGTATGTACTTGGCCGCCGAATTATAGTCGTTCAGTGTCAGAGCGAGGGCCGCGTTGTAGTCCCTGTACGGTCTCAGTATCTCCAGGGCCTGCCTGTAGTCGTGGTCCATAAGGGCGCTGACGCCCCGCATATAAGCGGTGTCGAGGACCGTGGTGTGGACCGTGTCCTTTTCCATATCCTTTCTGTGCATATAGAAATCGAACCGCACGGTTCTCAGTTTCGGATACACATCTTTCAGAAGATGAGCATAATACGGCTTCTTTCTCATCTCGGCCTCCCTCTTGTCGGGATTATCCAGGGCCGCCAGTTCGCAGTAGGAGTCGTAATCCTCGTTGCTCATCCACGGATCCCTTTTCACCAGCGAATCCAGATCCGTCCAGTTCTCCGGCCTTCCCCTCGGGATGAAGCGGATGCCGCTGACGCTGGTCCTCGCTCCGGAGAAGCTCCGGTCCAGATTGTAGAAATATCCGTCGCTCCGTATCAGGGAGTCCCTGTAATGGCGTATGAAGTCCTGAAAGTACGTCGACACGGTCTCGCTTCGCCGCTGGGTAAGTCTGGTGTTCGTTTCCAGGCTTCCCTCCGGGGATGATGAGGCACCGACTATTATGGAGTCAAGCTCATATGTTTCATTTGCCAGCAGCTGGGACAGGCGGTTGCGTATCCTGTTGATTTCCATCTGGTTGTCTGAAAGTTCAGGGAGGATTTCCGCCCGTCCCTGCTCGAAGTCGATCCTGTACGAATCGAACTGCGACACCTTCCTTTCTATGACCTTCGTTATGTATCGCTCCCTGGAGTCCACGAAATAGTTCAGGGAACTGATGTAGAAGGTGAGCGGGGCGCTCCTCGGTATGGTGTATATCCGCTTGTCCTGTTCGAAGATGTCTCCGTCCAGAGTGATGTCTATCTTCTTGAGTTTCGGGCGGGTATTCACGGTCTGCACATAGTTGTAGATGAAATCCCCGTTTCCGGCCGTTATGACCGTGTCCAGGCGCAGCCCTTCCGTGACGATGGGAGCCTTGACGTATTTGCGGTATTTCCTGTCGGAAAGGTCATACCTGCGCCGGTTCCGCCTCACCCTTATCCAGTTCGTGTAGTGCTCTACAGCCTGCCTTTCAGTCACTCCGTAGACGGAGGCGAAGGCTTCGTCGGAGACATAGCTCGAGTCTGTCTTCATCGCGAAGAGTTCCGGAATGTTCCTTTCCAGGAAGACTTCCAGCTGATGCAGGTCTATGAATCTCGTGGTGTCCGTGATGATGGTGCTCAGGAACTTGCGGTACTGTTCATAACCCCTCAGCTGGGCCTTCCGGTATCCCTTTCCGGTGACCAGGACGGGATCCAGGGAGACGCTGTCGGAAAGCAGGAACATCTTCGGGTAGAAACGCAGCTGCCATTTGCTGTCCTGCAGCGACTGCGGAACGCGTATCTGGAACTCCAGGTCTATCTTTCCGTGTCTTTCAGCCACATTCCTGAACCGGGCAGTGACCATAGCGGCATCGAGCACGTCATTGGCCACCATATCCCCGTCATCGTCGCGTATGGCTTTCATAATAATGGTTTCCCTGCCATCCGGAGATATCACGACCAGCGAATCCGAGACTCTCTCGGGAATCCCTATCTCCGGCGTGCTCTGCTCGCGGGAAAGCGCGAGTATAGGTGCGGAGGGAGAGTTTCTCAGCTTTTCCACCTTTCTCTGGGTGGCACAGGAAACCACGCCTAAACAAACTATGAATGATATGAAAACTTCAGTTTTCATAGGAGGTTAGAATTCGTAGTTAAATTCCTCTGTGTCAATCTTCTGTAATTTGTATGCATTGACGTCGCAGACCGTCCTCTCCACGCCGTCCCCTCCGAGGAAGCGCTGGTTCCTCAGACGCCCCACCACATAGAGACGGTCGCCCTTCTGTATGGTGCTCAGGTCAGGAAAGCTCTTGTTCTCCCAGGCCGAGATGTTGTGCCAGGTGGTTTCGATGACCGGATCTCCGTCCTTGCTTTTATAGACGTAGTTGGTCACGAGAGAGATTCTTGCCACGTGTTTTTCGGAAAAGGTCTGCACCCTGATGCTTCCCACCGTTCCCTTCAATTCGATTCTGTTCAGTTGTTCCATAATCAAAGTCATTAATATTACGCCCCAGATGCGGTGCGCGCTTACGCCGGAGCTCGGGGACAAAGGACGCGAGATTGCGCGGCGCTTCCAAGCGGATTCAAGAAAAAACTCGCGAAAAGATACCTTTCTTGAATACTTAAAAAAGAAGCGCAATGTTTCTTGAATTGCCTTCCCTCAGACGGTCAGAAGCCGGGAATCAAAGAATTGTGACGGAAGTCAGGAAATGTATCCGGAAGATTTATAAAAAGAAAAAATCCCCGTCGGATTATTTGAATCCGCGAGGATTTCTGCTTTTGAAAAGGCATATTTGCCGTCAACCAAAATACTTTATACTATGGCTTACAGTAAGACATCCACAAGCGCGAGACTCTGCCTGGAGTGCGGAGACGTGATCGAGTACGGAAGGGTTACCAGGAAATTCTGCTGCGAGGAATGCCGGAACCGCTATCACTACAAACTGAACAGGAATTACCGCAACACTCATCTGCGGGTATCGAGGGCGCTGGAGAAGAACCACGAAATCCTCGAAAGGCTTATGGAGATGAATGTGGTGTCCATCGATCTGGACGAGGTGTCCAGACTTGGCTTCGACCCGGCATACACGACGGCCTGCCGGAAGGCAGGCCCTCATATGGAGTATCGCTGTTACGATATCAGGTATTTCAAGTCGGACAGGCGGATTTTCTCTCTGGAGAGAATCCTTCTGCCGAAGTATGAACCTAGGATTGCTTGACTTTAGCAGGATCCTTGAAGAGAATAAGGAAGAGGATCGCTACGACCAGGGCATAGGCTGCGAAGACGTACCACGCGGCCGCCCAATTGGACGCCGCTCCGGCGGCCTGCGGATTGTAGACGAAGGCATTGACCACCTTGCCGGCTGCGTAGGTTCCGATGGATGCGCCGAGACCGTTCGTCATAAGCATAAACAGGCCCTGGGCGCTGGAGCGCATTTCCTTCGAAGTGTTTTCGTTAACGTAGAGCGAGCCGGAGATGTTGAAGAAGTCGAACGCGACGCCGTAGACGATGCAGGAGAGTATGAAGAGCCATACGCCTGAACCAGGGTTGCCGAGGCCGAAGAAACCGAAGCGGAATACCCAGGCGAACATCGCGATGAGCATAACTTTCTTGATGCCGAACTTCTTCATAAAGAACGGGATGAGCAGGATGCAGAGCGTTTCGGACATCTGCGAGAGGGAAATCAGCGCGTTTGCGTTGCGGGCTCCCCAGGCGTTGGCGAACTCTGGCTGCTCGGTGAAGGAGGTGATGAAGGTGTTGGCGTAGCCGTTCGTGATCTGCAGGGAGGCTCCCAGGAGCATCGAGAAGATGAAGAATATGGCGAACTGGCCCTGCTTGAAGAGCTTGAAGGCTGAAAGACCGGTGGCCTCCGCAAAGGACTGCTTGACCGCATCCTTAGGCTTGCAAGGGCAGTTCGGCAGGGTGAGGGCGTAGACGCAGAGCACGAGGCTCAGGATGCCGGAAGTAAGGAACTGATTATAAGTGTGCTGGTACTGGATGCCCTCGCCGTTCTTCATAAAGTTCACGAAGAGCATACAGCAGATGAAACCTACGGTTCCGAATACGCGGATAGGGGGGAAGTCCTTCACAGGATCCTTGCCGCAGACTTCCAATGCATTGTAAGCCACAGAGTTGGAGATGGCTATGGTAGGCATGAAGAAGGCGACGTTTATGGTATACAGGGCGTAGAAGACGCCGAACTGCATTGCCGCTCCGGCACTCATCGCATAGACTCCGGCGGCAATCATCGAGATTCCCGCAATTCCCTGACACAGGGAGAGAACCTTCTGTGCAGGAATCCATTTGTCAGCGACGATTCCCATAATGGCCGGCATAAAGATGGATACGAAACCCTGGGTGGCGAAGAAGAGCC
>CAVCSJ010000051.1:0-13743 GCA_963604895.1 bacterium | reverse complement strand
TATTCATTGGGGAGAGAACTCCCCAAGCCCCTCCGGTCGCTTCGCTCCTTAGGAGCTCCGACACATCCGAGCAGCCATTCGGCTGCTTGTTTTGTGGCCCCCTGGGGACTTTCATTTATTATTTCTCGTTCTTCTTGTCGAGGACGATGATGATGACGGAGCAGAGGATGAGGGCGATACCGGTGGCCAGGCTCGGGGTGAAGGCCTCACCGAAGACGGTCAGACCGATAATCACGGCCGTGGTAGGCTCAAGGGCGCCGAGCACTGCCGTAGGAGTGGAGCCGATGATGCGCACCGCGATGCCCAGAGCGATGAGCGACAGCACGGTCGGCACGATGGCGAGCATCCACGCCAGAAGCCAGGCACGGGTGGTCGGAAGTATCATAAGATGCCTCTCAGGTGCTGAGAATGAGAAGAATACCAGGAAGATAGCCCCGACCAGAAGCACATAGAAACTCAGCTTCATAGAGGACATATCCAGCCTGTGGACCACCGAGCGGTGCAGAACCGGCGAAAAGTAATTCGTCAGACGGGAGTGCTGCCCGTCCGCCTGTGCGGCTCTGTTCGCCAGAATGATATAGAATGCGTAGCTGAGCGAAGAGAAAAGCACCAGCAGCACGCCCACGGTACTCAGAACCGTCTCTCCGTCACCGCGATAGAGCAGCACGACGCCCACCAGCGAGAGCAGAATCGAGAAGACTGTGCGTTTCGTGATTCTCTCACCGTACATCAGCGCCATCAGCGCCGCCACCATCACAGGATAGCAGAAAAGCAGAGTGCAGGCCACGCCGCTGTCCATATAAAGGAAACTGCAATAGAGCGTGGTGGACGAAATAACGAAGAGAAGTCCCAGCGTCACGAGAGTCACCAGTTCCGCCCTGCTCACCCGGAACGTCTCGCAAGGCGTCTGCTGCACACCGCCCGAGAGCTTCGCGCGATGCTTCTGCACCAGAATCTTCACACCCATTATGGCGGCAATCAGGATTACCGCCAATGCGTACCTGTAGAAGAGTACAGATTCGACATTCACACCGTCCTCATAGAGGTATTTGGCCCCCAGAGGATTGACTCCGTAACTTACCGCCGCAAGTATTCCGAAAAAATATCCCTTGGCCTTGCTTTCTTTCTGACGTACCATTTTTCTCACATCTTCTGAAAAACGGCGCAAAATTACAAAAAGCCGCCGATTTTACATCGTAAAATATCAATCATCCACAAACGCCAGACTCGCGGCTGAAATCCGGACTTCGGGCCCGAAACGCGAGCGCAGCGCATTGCGGCAGGCATTCATCGTGGAACCGGTCGTAAAGACATCGTCCACCAGCAGGATGTGTCGAGGGCAGGCATTGGGCGCATAGCCCGGACGAAGACTGAAAGCGCCTGCGACATTGGACAGCTTGCTGTCCACCGAAAGATGAGTCTGACTGCGCGTGTGGCGGTTGCGAAGAATCACCCGCGAGTGCAGCTGCGCTCCGAGCACTTTCGCGATTTCGCGCGCGATGGTTTCCGCCTGATTGTGGCCGCGGCGCGCTCGCCTCGTCCAATGCAGCGGTACGGGCACCACCCAGTCGACGTCGGCGAAATGCTCCGCCGTGGCGATTCTCTGAGCGAGAAGCCTTGCGAAGAAACGCCCGGAGGCGAGACCGTGATTGTATTTCAGATGCGGGGTTATGAGACGGTAGGGCGACTCGCCGCGGTAGAAGAACAGCGAGACGGCATAGCTGTAAGGCTCCGTGGCGCCTTCGGGCAAGTCTTTCTGTATCATAGCGTTGAACCTGTCCGCCATAGGATTGTGGGGCAGGATCCAGAAGAAAGTTTCAGGAAGTCCGGTCAGGCACTTTGTGCATATGTACTTCTCCTTCAGAAGAAGCTCGCGTCCGCAGACGACGCAACGCCTCGGGAGCACCGGGTCGAGCAGAGCCGTTCCGATGTCCCGAAGGGTGATATTTCGAAGCATTTAGCAGTACATTGCGCCGCAGCAGTGGATTACCTGGCCGCTGACATAGCTTGACAGGTCGCTCGCGAGGAAGAGAGCCACATTGGCCACGTCCTCAGGCGTGCCGCCGCGACGGAGCGGAATGTTCTTCACCCAATTCTCGCGCACGTCGGCAGGAAGCGCCTCTGTCATCTCGGAAATGATGAATCCCGGGGCGATGCAGTTCGCACGGATGCCGCGAGGACCCATTTCTTTGGCGATTGACTTGGTCAGGCCGATCAGTCCGGCCTTCGAAGCGGAATAGTTGCACTGGCCCGGATTGCCTGTGACGCCGACTACCGATGACATCGAGATGATGCTGCCGCCTCTCTGGCGGGACATTATCGGAGTGAGGGCGTGGATGAAATTGAACGCCGACTTCAGGTTCACGTTGATGACGGCGTCCCACTGCTGCTCGCTCATACGGAGCATCAGGGCGTCCTTCGTGATGCCTGCATTGTTCACCAGGATGTCGATCTTACCGAAGTCTGCAAGTACTTGCGCCACAACGTTTTCAGTCTCGCTGAACGAGCTGGCGTCGGATGCGTAGGCTTTGGCCCTTACGCCGAAAGCCTCTATTTCTGAGAGTGTCTGCTGAGCAGTCTCGTTGATAACCAGGTCAGTGAAGGCGATGTCTGCGCCTTCGGATGCAAATTTCAGAGCTATGGCCTTGCCGATACCTCTTGCAGCTCCTGTGATCAGGGCTGTCTTACCTTTCAATAAATCCATAATAATCTTTTTCTCTGCAGGTAGCTCCTGCCTGTTGCACTATAGATAAATGATGATGTAATACAACATTATGCCCGACGCAATGAGTTTCATTCCCGTGCCGAAGATGAAACCCAGGAACGCGCCGATGGAGGATTTGAACGACTCCCAGATTCCGCGGTCCGCGATAAGGAAGTCAGCGAGGAAGGCTCCGAGAAGTGTTCCCAGAAGGATGCCCACCGGCGGGAAAATCATTCCCGCGATGAGTCCCGCGATGGCTCCGCGGCTGGCTACCTTGCTTCCGCCCGTAACCTTGGTGAAGTACATAGGGACCACATAGTCAAGTATGGTGACTACGACGGTGACTCCCAGCCAGACCAGCAGGAAGGTCGTGCTCATAGTGTCTCCCGCGCCGTTGGTGCCTTTCGCGAAAAATGCGAGAAGCAGTCCCACCCAGCTCAGGGGCGGCCCCGGCAATGCCGGAGCGATGCTTCCGATGAGTCCGAGGACTCCGGCGATAACCGCCAATACTGCCAGTAAGCTCATATCCTTTATTCAGCGGCCATTGCGGCCTCAACATCGTCAGGTGCTATAGGAAGTCTCGTCGGACAGAGTCTGCGGGCGCCGTCTGCGGTGACGAGCACGTCGTCCTCGAGGCGGATGCCTCCGAAATCGTAGTATTCCTTCTTCAGGAGGTCGAAGTTGATGAAGTCCTTGCAGATGCCGTCCTTGCGCCACAGCTCGATGAGCGCCGGTATGAAGTAGATGCCCGGTTCGTCGGTGATGACATTGCCCGGAACGAGGCGACGCGCCATTCGCAGGCTGCCGAGGCCGAGCTGCTCGGATCTGCTCTGGTCAGGATCGTAGCCCACGAGATTCTCGCCGAGATCCTCCATATCGTGAACGTCGAGTCCCATATTATGTCCGAGTCCGTGAGGCATAAAGAGACCCGGAACGCCCGCAGCGACCATTTCCTGAACATCGCCGTGCACGAGATTCAGAGCCTTGAGGCCCTCGAGCATACGTGCCACAGTGGCCAGATGCACTTCCCGATAGCTGATGCCCGGACGGGTGATGCTGAAAGCGAAATCATTGCAGTCGTGGACGATGCTGTAGATTTCCCTCTGTTTCTGAGTGTAGCGTCCGCCTGTCGGATAGGTGCGCGTGAAGTCGGATGCATAGTGCGAATTAGCCTCCGCACCCGCGTCCACTACGAGCAGTTTGCCGGGCACGATCGGATTCTCGTGGCTGTGGCAGTGGAAAACTTCGCCGTGCTGCGTAAGAATCGTCGCGAAGGAGATTCCCCAGCCCTTTGCGAGCGTGCAAGCCTCCATCGCTCCGACGATCTCCTGCTCTATCTTGCCGACTTTCACGCCTTTGCGCGCGGTCGTGTGCATCTCGAATCCGAGCTCGCAAGCCTTCTCTATCTCCGCGATTTCGCGGTCCTCCTTGACAAGGCGCATCTCGATGACGCTGCTCACCATCTCGCGCGAAGCCGCCGGACAGCCGCTCTTGCCGACCGAGAAGAACTGCTCAGGCGATTTCCCGAGCAGAGTCGCGAGCCGTGAAGCGTTGAACCAGCGCGATGCCGGCAGAAAATGCACTCTGCGGCCTTCGGCCAATGCTTTCCCGAGGACTTCGTCCAATTCTCCATATGCCCTGGAGCTGCCTACTCCGACGCTTTCGGCGACCTCCCTTACCGAAGGAGAAGGACCGTTCCAGATGATGTCGTCGATGTCGACGTCATCTGCGTAGATGCACTCCTCCCCGCTGTCCAGGTCCAGGGTAGCGGCATACATCGGAGCATCTATTCCGAAGTAATACAGCCAGTTGCTTTCCTGACGGAATTTATAGCAATTATCTCTATACTGGGCTGCAGCCTCAGCATTTCCTATGAATACGGCTATGCCGTCTGCGCCCTTTTCCTTCATCCTGCGGACGAGTTCGCTGCGGCGCCCTGCGTAAACATTACTCTCAAACATAACTTGTTCTCTATGGGTTAGCGCACAAATTTAACAATTCTCCTCAATTTTTGTCATTCCTGCGGAACTTTTAAAACAGTCCCGAAATGATGTCATCCGAGACGAAAAAGTGATCTTCCGGAATCCTGATGCGGTTTTCGCACTGAACGAGAGCACCCTCTGCAAGCATTTCCTCCATCGCAGGGCAGCCCGCAAGCTCCTCCGCCCCGATACCTTCGGCAGTCCGCAGCGCCAGCATAATCCGCTCCTCCCGCCTTTCCTTTTCGCTCAGAGTCTCTTCCCCGCGGCCATAGCCGGAAAGCTTCTGCTCGTTCCAGCTGCGCGTTTCTACCTGATCGTCAAGGGATTGCACGCGCGAGAGCGAGTGCGCTCCGGGCCCCAGCCCCACATACGGCAGTCTCTGCCAGTAAGCATAGTTGTGCCGCGCCCTGTGTCCGGGCTTCGCCCAATTCGAAATCTCATAATGCTCGTAGCCCGCTGCCGAGAGCGCCGCGCATAGCATCTCATACTGCTCCCGGCACTCTTCCTCCGGGGCTTCGCCCAATTTCCCATTTGCTATCAGCCCCCCAAGCTCGCTTCCCTCCTCGATCATCAGCTGATAGGCGGAGATATGCTCAGGCGACAGAGCCACGGCCCTGTCAATACTGTCCTTCCATACTTCCTTGCTCAGTCCGGGAATTCCGAACATCAGGTCGATGCTGACATTGTCCATCCCCTCTTCCCTCAGTATCCCGTAGGCCTTAACCGCGGCGGCGCTGTCGTGGCGCCGGCGCATCCATTTAAGTATCCTGTCGTCAAAGGATTGGATACCCATACTGATGCGGCTCACACCCAGGGCTTTCAGTCCCCGGACATATTCCGTACCTCTGCGGACAATGTCATCCGGATTCACTTCCACGGTGAATTCGTCCTTTCCGCAGCCCTCGGGAAGGGCTGCCAGAATGTGCTCCAGAGCCTTCAGCGGCAGAAGCGACGGCGTCCCGCCTCCGATGTACAGTGTGTCGGGGGAGCCGGCGGCGAGACCGTTCATAATCTCGTCTCTGCGCGAAAGGATTTCCTGACAGACTTCCTCCGTCCAGGCCTCTATCTCCGAATCTCCGCTCCTGTCGATGCCCCCCGACCCGCCCTTTGAAGGACAGATCTCGGAATAGAAGTCGCAATAGATGCAGAAACTTCTGCAGAAAGGCACGTGGATGTAGACCATCTTATTATATGGCTCTGCATTTCTCCTCCAGCCAGGAGGCGACTTCCGCCGGAAGCATAGGGGAGAGAGTCTCGAAAACACGGGCATTGTAGGCATTCAGCCAGGCCTTCTCGTCCTCTGTCAGCAGGTTTACTATCACTGCGGAAGTGTCGAAATGACAAAGAGTTATGGTCTCGAAGCGGAGGAAATTGCCGAATTCGTTCTCACAGTCCTCCACGCAGAGCACAAGATTCTCGTGACGCACACCGTGCATCCCCTCGCGGTAGATTCCCGGCTCGTTCGAAGTGATCATTCCCGGTTCCAGAGGCACCCTGTTGAAGTTCTGCCTTATGTCCTGCGGGCCTTCGTGCACGCCCAGAAAGAAGCCCACCCCGTGTCCGGTTCCGTGTCCGAATGAACGGTGGGTTCTCCAGAGCGGCTCACGGGCCAGGGCATCTATCTGGCATCCGGCGGTTCCCCGAGGGAAGACAGCCATCGCAAGATCTATATGTCCCTTGAGCACCAGGGTGTAATCTTCCTTTTCCAGCATCGTGCAAGGCCCGAGAGGAATGGTGCGGGTGATGTCCGTGGTTCCGCTCAGATACTGTCCGCCGCTATCCACGAGATAGAGTCCGTGCGGCTCCAGCACCGGGGCGTCCCTCTGAGGGGTGACATAATGCGGCAGAGCTCCGCCCTTGCCGTAGGCCGAGATGGTCTCGAAACTGTCGCCCTGATAGTCCTCGATTTCGGCGCGGAATTCATCCAGCTTGATGGAAGCGCTCCGCTCATTCACAGAGTCCCCCTTCTTGACGCCGGTCTCCAGCCAATACAGGAATTTCTCCATCGCGACGCCGTCACGAATATGGCACTCTTTCATTCCGTTAATCTCCACGCTGTTCTTTACGGCCTTGCGAAGTCCCACCGGGGATTCGCCCTCTACCAGACGGCCGTCCGTAAAGGTCGATGCCAGAATGGAATAGAGATTATAATTGAGGGTGGAAGGGTCCACGAACAGGCGTCCTGAGACGTCTCCTCCGGCCAGGGCGATGGAAACGTCATCATAAGGCAGGACCTCTATGCCCTCGGCCTCGAGATTCGCGAACACTTCGAGAGTTTCCGCATCCGCTTCCCCGTCTTCCTTGCGGACAAACCACTGCGTCCCTTCGTCGGAAACCAGAAGATAGGAGATGACCAGCGGGTTATATTCTATGTCGGAACCGCGTACATTCAGCATCCAGGCTATCTCGTCCAATGCGGTCAGAAGTATGGCGTCACATCCCCTGGAACGGGAGAACTCCCTGATCCAGGCGAGTTTGGAGGCTCGGCTTTCGCCCACCGTACTCTCGCTCAGTCCCATTATCGGGGTGGAAGGAATGGCCGGGCGGTCTTTCCAGAGCGGCTCCAGAAGGTCGGGAACGCTTACTATCCTGTAGCTGTTCTCGTCAATCTCGCTGCTCTCGCGCCTGCCGCTGCACTCCATCACCGATTTCAGCTCATTTATGGCGCTGACTCTCTGGCAGAGACCGTCCACCGCTATCACGATGCGTTCCTTGTCCTTAGGGAAGGCGTGGCAGGCGAGCCACTCCGGGATGAGGATCTGCTCCGGAACCCTTGTCTTATGGAGGACTATCCCGCTGCCTGCAAGCTGGGCGTTGGCCTGGATGAAGTAGCGGGTATCAGTCCACAGACCTGCGTGGTCCGCCGTGATGACCAGGTCTCCGGCCTCTCCGGTGAAGCCTGAAAGCCATTCGACCTGTTTCCAGCGAAGCGCCGGATATTCGCTGCTGTGAGGGTCCGAACCCGTGATGATGACTGCATCCCAGCCCCTTTCCTCCATTATGCGGCGGAGCTGTTCCACTCTGGAATAGTATAAGTTCTCCATAACGAAATCAATTTTTCCAAAGTTAAGCATTTTGATTCAATAGATACCTCACGCAAGCGGCCGAATTGAGCCATACCTCACGCAGCAATCCGGCTACTTCACCTCGAAACCGATCTTCACTCCGCTGAAAGTGCCGCTCACCTCCTCTTTCCCCTCGAAGAAATCCATCGCCAGAGACCCTCTCCAGACGATGTCGTCGCGGGAATTGAAAGGAAGTTCGATATCGAAACCGTAACTCTTCGACTTCACCTTCACCACCGCGGAACAGTCCCAGCTGGTCCTGCTGCCGCCGTCATCTTCGGTGACCATAAATGCCAGCCTCTCCAGCTGGTCGGTAATTCCCGAAACCAGCACGGTATTCACAGGGACGGCCTGGTTCAGCTGTTTGCGCTTGACGACCACCATAAAGTCCGTGATCATCGGGGAATAGGTCTTCATCTCAGCTTCGGTGCTGGCGGTGAAGTTCTCCACCGAGCCGCATTTGATGAAGAATTCCGAAGCTCCGGCGAACCAGCAGTCGTAGTGGCGAAGCATAGTGAAGTCCTTCACATACAGGGTTTTCGATCCTGCCCTGGTGGGGAGCTTCGCCGCCCCCGGGTGCTTCTGCCGATACATCTGCAGAGTCTCGTAGGCGCTGTCGTCGTTGCTGTTGATTACCCAGACCGGCCGCTCTGCGGCCAATTCTTCACTAACCGTCACTTCTCTCACGAGTCCGTCTTCGCAGATTTCATAGCCGACATTGGTTTCGGCCTTGTATCCCGGGTCGAAGGTGATTATCGGCAGTGTTTTGCCGTCCCAGTCCTCGGAGTACGGCCAGTAGATCTGGGTGTCGGAGGATTTCAGCATCGAGAGGTAGTCCTCGGCTCCATAGCCGTCGCCGCTGCGTGTGGAATTTCCGTATTTTTCCTGAAACCAGCTGGATATCAGGTCTTTCATAGGGGTGTCCCACTCGCTGCCATCAGAAGTTCCGGCCTTGGTCCCGACTCCGGATCCCGGTGAGGAGAACAGGTCCGACATAGTGTATTCCTCGTCATAGCCGTTTTCGGTGGAAGCGCTGACTGCGCTGTGTACCTCCCTAAGCTGCTCGCGGCCGAGAGGGAGTTCAGACATCATCCGGGCAATGCTGCTCAGAGATACAGGGGAGTCCTCGCGATCCGTTTCCCTGGTCGCGGGGTCACAGGAGAATAAAACCAACAGGGTGAGAAACTGCGCTGCCTTGCAGTGTTTCCCGACAGATAAGAGGCTTCTCATAGTCGATATTTTTAACACTGCAAAGTGAGCGAAAAGTTGGCATTGACACAAAAAATATTTGAAATGTGCCCAAAATCGTGCTCTCGCGTATGTGGGAGGCCTATCGGGAATAGAAAATTATCCGATTTTTGTCGTTGAGGTCCTTGATGATGCCGGTCTTGCCGAATCCGGCGCGGCGGAATACTGCTTCGGTCTCTGCGCCGAGGTCCTCGTTTATCTCAGTCAGGCATTTCCCGTCTTTGGCGAGAAAACGCTCCGACCAGCGGGCGATGGCGCGATAGAACAGAAGCGGGTCGTCATCAGGCACGAAAAGAGCCATAGAGGGTTCATAGTCAAGTACATTGCTTCGCATCGCGATCTTCTCGGATTCGCGGATATAAGGCGGATTGCTCAGTATCAGATCGAACTCTCCGTAATCGAAAGCCTGCTCCGTGTCCAGCACGTCCGCGCAGACGAAGGCGGGAGCGAGAGCTGCACCGGAGACTTTCTGTTCTTCACGGAAGGATTGGCCGGAGGCCAATGCAAGGGCTTCCTCTGACTTGTCCACTGCGACGACGCGGCAGCCGGGAACGGAGAGCGCGAGCGACCAGGCTATGCAGCCGGAGCCGGTGCAGAGGTCGAGTATGCGCACGGGCTCGGCTTTCCTGCCGTAGGGGATGCGCATCCGCTGGATGCGGGAGGCTATCTCAATGGCTTCTTTCACAAGCAGTTCGGTCTCCTGGCGCGGGATGAGGACTGCGGGGCTGACCTTGAAACGGCGCCCGTAGAACTCGGCGTAGCCGATGACGTATTGGATGGGTTCCCCCTTCCCGAGGCGCTCCATAGCTTCATTCAGTGCGGGCAGCCGGGCCTCGGGGATTTCGAAGCCCGGCTCCACGATATGAAGGTAGCCCGGAGTGTGCAGGACGGCCTCGCAGAGCATAAGGACTATGCTGCGGGCTTCCCGGGTAGGGTAGAGGGCCTCAAGCGAGGCGGTGCTTTCCTTTATGAAGGAGGAAAGGAGCATTATGAATTGTCTATGATGATGTTCAGGAAGTCGGTCATATCCATACCGGCTGCGCGGACCATCTTAGGAACCAGGGAGGCATTCGTCATTCCGGGTATCGTGTTGACTTCCAGGAAGAAGATGCCTTCATCGCCCACGATGTAATCCATCCTGACCAGACCCTTGCAGCCCAGACGTCTGTAGATGAGGCGGGATGTGCGCTGGATGTCGTCCGAGAGGGCCTTTTCGATAGGGGCCGGACAGAGTTCGTGGCTGTGGCCGTTGTATTTGGCGTCGTAGTCGAAGTAGTCGTTGTCGCTGACTATTTCGATGACAGGCAGGTTCTTGACTTCGCCTCCGTCCAGGTAGGCGGCGCAGGTGAGTTCGCGCCCCTGGATTCCCTGCTCGATGATGGCGGTAGGGCCTTCGGAGAAGGAGAACTTGATGGCGTCGATGAGTTCCGACGGCTCGTGAACCTTGGTCACGCCGAAGCTGGAACCTCCGTCAGTCGGCTTGACGAAGACCGGATAGCGCAATTTGGCATTTACCGCAGCGGCGACCTTCTCGAGGTCGTCGCCCTTGCGTACCAGGACATCAGGGGCACATTGGACGAAGTCCACGTCACGAATGTAACTCTTGCACGCGAATTTGTCGAATGCGATAGCTGAAACGAACGCGCCGCAGCTGCTGAACGGCACGCCGAGCATTTCGAGATAGCCCTGCAGCAGACCGTCCTCGCCGGGATGACCGTGCTGCATTATGAATGCGTAGTCGAACTTGACCTTCTCGCCGAGAATGGTCACGGAGAAGTCTGTCTTGTCGATTTCGGGACGCGCTCCCTCGGGGAGAGGAACGTTCATCGCGCCCTGCTTCTTGTAGGCAACGAGCTGCCATTTGCCGAAACGGGCGAAGACTTCATAGACATTGTAACGGGTTTCATCCAGGCGGGATGCTGTAAACTCGCCGCTGCGGCAGGAGACTTCCCACTCGGAGGAGTCGCTGCCGTAAATGACTGCTATGTTCTTGTAAGTGTTCATTTTATGCTATTCGAAATAATATTCTTCTTCTTTCTGCTGTTTGGCGACCGCGTCGTCATCTCCGCCGCTGCAGCTCAGGTCGAGCACCATTCCGGCAGGCTCTAGGAAGCGGTCGTCCTCGCTTATGCCGAGCGTGCCGTCGGCGAGAATCTTCTTCATCCAGATGCCCCAGATCGGCAGCGCCATATTCGAGCCGCTGCCCAGCGCGAGGGACTGGAAGTGCACCTGACGGTCCTCGGCGCCCACCCAGACACCTGCGGTGATGCTCGGAGTGTATCCGATGAACCAGCCGTCGGAGTTGTCGTTCGTGGTACCGGTCTTGCCGGCGATCTGCCCGCGGAGTCCGTATACTGAACGCAGGCGGGAACCGGTTCCCTGGTTCACCACGCCCTGCATCAGGTTCGCCATAAGGTAGGCGGTGCGGTCGCTGATGGCTTCCTTCTTGCGGTTCGTGAACTCGCCGAGCACGTTGCCGTTCGCGTCTTCGATGCGTGTCACGAAGAGCGGGGTCACGTAAACGCCCATCGAAGGGAAGGTGTTGTAGGAAGGCACCATATCGTAGAGCGAGAGGTCGGCCGGACCCACGCAGAGCGAAGGCACGGCATCAATGTGCGTGCTGATGCCCATCTGGTGCATCATTCCGGCCATCGCTTCAGGGCCGAGCTGCTTCATCAGGTAGGCGGAAATATTGTTCGAACTGTGCGCGAGGCCCCATTTCAGGGTTACGGTCTTGCCGATGTACTCGTCCTTGTCGGTGCTTCGCGGGGTCCAGGTGTCGCCGCTTTCCAGGATCCAGGACTGCGGAACGTTCACCACCTTGTCGCAAGGCGTCATACCGCTCTGCATAGCGAGCGTGTAGAGGAAAGGCTTGATGGTCGAGCCTACCTGGCGGCGTCCCTGGCGGACATTGTCATACTTGAAATATCTGTAGTTCGGGCCGCCGACATAGGCCTTGATGTGTCCGGTGACAGGCTCTATCGCCAGGAATCCCGCGCGGAGGATGGACTTGTAGTAGAGAATCGAGTCGTTCGGAGTCATCAGGGTGTCGATGTAGCCCTTGCCGTTCCACGAGAACACCCTCATATTCACCTCTTTGTCGAAGCTCTTGAGTATCTCGGACTCTGGGATGCCCTCTTTCTTCATACCGCGGTAGCGGTCGCTCCATTTCCTGGCCTGCGACATCAGACGGTCGCGGGTTTCCTTGTCGATGTCGTTCGAGAAAGGCTTGTTGGTCTTGCTGCGCAGGTCGCGGAAGAAGCTCTTCTGCAGGTTCTTGCCCAGATGCTCGGCTACCGCCTCCTCGGCGTATTTCTGCATCTTGTAGTTTATGGTCGTATAGATGCGCAGACCGTCGCGGTCGAGACTGTACTTCTCGCCGTCGGCCTTCTTGTTCTTGTTCAGCCATCCGTAGAGATCGTCCGTGGCCCAGAGCAGGGAATCGGCGGAGTAGTCCTCGTCGTTGGTGTAGCTGGAGCGCTTCGGCTTCTCGGCGTTCATCGTGCGGCGGAGCATATCCCTGAAGTAAGGCGCCAGACCGGAATTGTGGTCCTGCACCTGATAGGAAAGGGTGATCGGAATCTGCTGTATGGAATCGCGCTCGTGCTTGGTGATGAAGCCGTTCTTCTGCATACGGCCGATTACGAAATTGCGGCGTGTCAGGGACTTGTCCGGATTTATCACGGGGTTGTAGCGGGTCGGCTTGTTCACCATTCCGATGAGCAGGGCGCTCTCCTCCACGTTCAGGTCGGCAGGCTCCTTCGCGAAGAAGGTCTCGGCTGCGGCTTTGATGCCGTAGGCGTTGCTGCCGAAGAAGATGGAGTTCAGATACATATCCAGAATCTCCTCCTTCGTGTAGTCGCGCTCAAGCTTCACTGCGGTCACCCACTCCTTCAGCTTGGTCCAGACCATCACGACTTTCGACCATCCCGGAACCTTGCTGTTCACTTCGCGGCGCGGATAGAGCGTCTTGGCGAGCTGCTGGGTGATGGTACTTCCGCCGCCCTGGCTGCTGTTGTGCATCAGGAGAGTCTTCACGGCGACACGTGCGAGGCCCCTCATATCGATGCCCGAGTGCCTGTAGAAACGGGAATCCTCGGTGGCGATGGCCGCGTTCACAAGATGCGGGGACAGCTCGTCATAGCTGACGTAGGTCCTGTTCTCTATGTGGAAGGTGGTCAGAGTCTCACCGTCTTCGGCGAGCACCTGCGTCGCGAGTTTGTTGTCAGGGTTCTCAAGTTCCTCGAAGGAAGGAATTTTCGCGAAGAGACAGACGAGCAGGATGAGGCAGAGCAGCAGGATCACCGGGGCGGTGACGATTATCCAGAACCACTTGCCGACTTTTTTTCTGGTGGTATCTTTCATATATAATTTCTTGACTACGTCAAGCCTGGCGACAGGCCGACAAAACAAGGCAAAATTACACATTAAAATTTGGAAAATTGCCGAGTTTCTCCTTTTCTTTGCAGAACAAAATTTAAAACTTGTATCGAATGAGTAATTTAGTAATCGTAGAGTCCCCTGCGAAGGCCAAGACCATACAGAAATTTCTCGGCGGAGATTTCGTGGTCAAGTCCAGCTACGGACACATCAGAGATCTGGATGAGAAGAAGTTGAGTATTGAGGTGGATAATGGGTTCCAGCCTGACTATGTTATTCCATCCGAGAAGAAGAAAGTGGTCGCCGAACTCAAGGCGGCGGCGAAACAGGCGGACACAGTCTGGCTCGCTTCCGATGAAGACCG
>CAVCSJ010000050.1:0-13887 GCA_963604895.1 bacterium | reverse complement strand
CCCTTATAATTATAGGTCATCTGGATGGCGTGGCTCTTGATGGTGATGCCCTTTTCGCGCTCGAGATCCATATCGTCGAGCACCTGGTTTTCCATCTCGCGGGCCGCGAGAGTGCTGGTGAGCTCCAGGAGACGGTCTGCAAGCGTGCTTTTACCGTGATCTATGTGTGCAATGATGCAAAAATTGCGGATGTGTTTCATATACTCAAGAGTTCGACTCAATTCGATATGCAAATATAAGGTAAAAAATCTTACCTTTGCCTAATCTGAAATTTAAGACAAGTTATGGCCACAAAAGAAGAACTTATCAAAATCTCTTCACAGGTTAGGCGTGACATCATAAGGATGGTCACCGCTTCGCAGTCAGGTCATCCGGGCGGCTCTCTGGGCAGTACTGACGTGATGACGGCACTGTATTTCAATGTAATGAAACACGATCCTGCGACCTGGCAGCGCGACTGCAAGGGTCAGGATGCTTTCATCCTTTCTGCAGGACACCTTGCGCCGGTTCTCTACGCAGTACTTGCGAGAGCCGGTTATTTCCCTGTATCTGAGCTTGGTACGCTTCGTAAATTCGGTTCGCGCCTTCAGGGTCACCCGTCCATCGAGTGGGGACTCCCGGGTGTAGTACAGGCTTCCGGCTCTCTGGGTCAGGGACTTTCCTGCGCAGCCGGCATCGCTCTGGGCAAGCGTCTGGACGGTGAGGACAACTTCGTATATGTCCACTGCGGCGACGGCGAGAGCGAGGAAGGCCAGATGTGGGAGGCCGCGATGTGGGCTGACCACGAGAAGCTCGACAACCTCATCGCAAGCACCGACTGGAACGGCCAGCAGATCGACGGCCCTACCACGGAAGTGGCGGGCATCGAGAATCTCGACCAGAAATGGAAGGCATTCGGCTGGAACGTCATTATCGCAGACGGTCACGACTTCGATGCCATCCTGGGCGCATATGCTCAGGCCAAGGCCAATAAGGGCAGCGGCAAGCCTACGATGATTCTGTTCCGCAGCGTGATGGGCCAGGGCGTCGACTTTATGGCAGGCACACACAAGTGGCACGGCAAGGCTCCTAGCGAGCAGCAGTGCCAGGAGGCTCTCGGCCAGCTTGAAGAAACATTGGGCGACTATTAGGAGGAATTGCTATGAAGAAATATACTTTTACAGAGAAGAAAGATACGAGAAGCGGCTTCGGAGCAGGACTTGCAGAGGCCGGAAGGGCAGATGAGAGAGTGGTCGCTCTGACCGCCGACCTCAAGGGCTCGCTCAAGATGGACGAATTCGCTGCCGAATTCCCTGAGAGGTTCATCCAGTGCGGTATCGCCGAGGCGAATATGGTAGGCGCCGCCGCAGGCCTCGCCATCACCGGAAAGATTCCGTTCGTCGGAAGTTTCGCCGAGTTCATCACCGGCCGCGTTTATGACCAGATCCGTCAGGAACTGGGCTACGGCCACACTAACGTGAAGCTTGCGTCTTCGCACGCAGGCCTTACGCTCGGAGAGGACGGCGCGACACACCAGACTATGGAGGATGTCGCCCTGATGCGCGCCATTCCCGGAATGGTGGTCATCAATCCTTGCGACTATAACCAGACCAAGGCTGCCACCATTGCGGCGGCCAAGTATTACGGCCCTGTATACCTGCGTTTCGGCCGTCCGTCCTGGCCTGTATTCACAGACCCTTCCGAGCCGTTCGAAATCGGCAAGGCTTATGTGATGAACGAGGGTACAGATGTCACCGTCATCGCCAGCGGACATCTGGTATGGGAAGCCATTCAGGCTGCTGAAGCCCTTGAGGCTCAGGGAGTAAGCGCCGAGGTTATCAATCTTGCGACCATCAAGCCTCTGGATGAGGAGGCCATCGTCCGCTCAGCGGAGAAGACCCGCGCTATCGTGGTGGCTGAGGAACACAACAGCGCAGGCGGCATCGGCGAGCTCATCGCCGGAGTCCTGGCCGCGAAGTGCCCTACTCCTATGGAGTTCATCAATGGAAAGGATCGTTTCGGCCAGTCAGGCAAGCCGCTTGAGCTTCTGAAAGCTTACGGTATCGATGCGGATCATATCGTTGAGGCCGCCCACAAGGTAATAGGCCGCAAGAAATAATGACAGAAGATCAGGAAATCGCAAAACTGTATAGCGACGGTAAGAGCAGCGAAGCTTTCGAAAAAATCGTCCATACGTACAGCGAACGTCTTTACTGGCACGTCCGCAGTTTCGGCTGCAGCCACGAGGACAGCGATGACCTGCTTCAGGAAATATTCATAAAGGTGTGGAATGCCCTCCCTTCGTACAGAGGGGAGGCGCAGCTCTTCACCTGGCTGTGGAGAATAGCCACGAATGAGACCCTGAACTTCCTGCGCAGCAGGAGGTTCAGGTTTTCGTTATCCTCGCGGAGCATCGGCGTTCAGGACGAGAACCGTTCCGATGACGACCCGTGGTTCGACGGGGATGAGGCCCAGAGGCTTCTGAGCAAGGCTCTGCGTAAACTTCCTCCGAAACAGAGGGCTGTGTTCAGCCTGCGCTACTATCAGGACCTGAGCTACGAGCAGATTTCAGAAATTCTCGGGGTTACGGTGGGGGCGCTGAAGGCTTCCTACCATCACGCGTATATGAAGATACGCGCGGAGCTGGAGGGGGCGATGGGATAGAGGCGCCGCGCGTGATGCGAAGTTTTTATAGAAGGAATTAAACCTTTGAATTTGAGAAATGTCTATGTATTGTTATGGGAGATAAAAAAGATATATTGGAAGACGGCAAGATGCGTCAGATGCCTTACAGAGTGCCCCAGGGGTACTTTGAGGATTTACAGACCAGACTGTCCGGGATTCCTGCCCGGCAGAAGAAATCATCCGTGTGGAGTTTCGTTCCGAAGGTGGCCCCGTATATCGCTATGGCGGCCTGCTTTACTCTGGCTCTTATGGTCGGAAGATATCTTGCGAACCGTACCGAGCTCGAAACCGACGAGGGAGCGGCAGAGTACAGCCGCTATTATCAGGCTGACCTTTTCCCTGTGACCAGAACCTATATCAGCCCTGAGGATGAGGAGGCGCTCCAGGATATGGAGGCTGATGAGGATGATATCAGGGAGTATCTCATTTCAAGCAGGACATCTACCGGACTTATAGCCTATGTACTAGACGAATAAATTCACAAGATTATGAAAAAAAATATTTTACATATTGCAGAAATAGTCCTGGCCGCAATGCTTGTCTTCTCGACTGCGGCTATGGCTCAGGATCGCAAGGGCGGAAAGGAGGATGCCTGGAAGGACCGTATCGCCAGTATGAAGATAGCTTTTCTTACGTCCGAAATGGATCTGACTCCTGAGGAGGCCCAGAATTTCTGGCCGATTTATAACAAGGCTCAGGCTGAGATGGACGAGGCTATGGGCAAGGTTATGAAGGCTTTCGGAGATATGGACAGGGCCATCAGGGACGGAAAGAGCGACAAGGAGATCTCGAATCTGCTTCACGTCTATACTTCAGCCCTCGCCGCTTCGAAGGGTGTCGAGGAGAAATATGCCAAGTCCTACGAAAAAGTCATTCCTTCCACCAAGGTCGCCAAGCTTTTCGTGGGCGAGGAGAAGTTCAGAATGCAGCAGATCCGCAAACTGGGTGCTCCGGCCGGCAAGAGGGACGCCAAGGACGGAAGGGAGCAGAAGGAGCCCGCTTCGAACAAGCCTGAGTGTGCGGCGGAACTATGATTATCGAGGCTAAGGGCATAAGGAAGTCTTTCGGCAGTCTTGAAGTGCTGAAGGGGCTTGATTTCAGTGTGGAGAAGGGCGAGGTTGTCGCCATTATGGGCGCTTCGGGTGCCGGCAAATCCACTCTTCTTCAGATTCTGGGAACTCTTTCGACTCCGGATTCCGGAGATCTTGTTATAGACGGGACGGATGTGCTCAAGCTGTCGTCCCGTGATTTGTCTGCTTTCAGGAATACTAAACTCGGTTTCGTGTTCCAGTTTCATCATCTTCTTCCGGAATTCACTGCTATAGAGAATGTTATGATTCCTGCGTTCATCGCAGGGAAGGGAATGAAGGAGGCTCGCGAGGATGCCTCGGAGTTGCTCGCCCGCGTGGGCCTGTCCGAGAGGGAGTCTCACAAGCCGTCAGAGCTTTCGGGAGGCGAGCAGCAGAGGGTCGCCATCGCCCGCGCCATCATCAACCGTCCGGCGGTTCTTTTCGCCGATGAGCCTTCGGGCAATCTGGACAGTCGCACGAAAGAGGAAATCCATTCGCTCTTTTTCTCTCTCCGCGACACTCTCGGACAGACCATCGTAATCGTCACCCACGACAGCTCCCTCGCCGCCCAATGCGACCGCTGCCTGAATATGCGTGACGGTCTTTTTATCTAAACAGGTGTATAACAGCCTGCTTGTCAGAGTCTTCGAGACGAAGGGAGGTGCCGAGATGAAGCTCGGCGGCTTTGAGGCGGCAGGCGAGAGACGCCTGGCCCAGTGCAAAGGCTGAGGTGCTGCGAAGGCGGATCTCCGCGCGTGCCTCGTCAGTTTCTGCCTCCACCGGAAGCCCCAGCAGCGAAGCACTCCGCACCACCGCATCCAGCTGCGCCTGCTTCACAAGATACCCGCTATCCTCCACCATATTTTCCGCGGCCAGCCTGCCCAGCAGGCCGTCCAATGTGGGATTCACTTTCCGCACCACGCTCTTGCCGTGCAGGAACTCGTCGTACTTCTTTTCCAGATAATTGTCCGCCATTGTATTAAAGAAACGTATCGCTGTTTAAGATTCGTATCATTTTCGGCTTCAAAGATATCAATTCCCAAGCAAAAATATACTATCCCGAAAATAATCTTTAAAAACGTTTGTGCATTGCTGAGAAAACGTTAAATTTATGCGCTGATATTCCGAGTATGAGAAAAGTTTTTCTTTTTACACTGCTTTTGTCTCTTACTGTCGGGACATTGACTGACTCCTTCGCCGTGCCTGCACGGCCAGGGGTCGTTTCTCTCAGGCAGAAAGACGGCAGCATCATAAAGGCCCGCATTCACGGTGACGAGTTCTGCAACTGGGTTACCACGGTTGAGGGTTACAATATAGTCGCCGGAACTGATGGCGACTGGTATTTCGCGGAGCTTGACAAATCAGGCTCCTTCGTTTCCTCGGGCATCAGAGTAGTCCCGACATCCCGTCTGAACGGTGCGCAGCGTTCATTTCTGAAACGGAATCTCAGCCCTCAGATGACCGCCCGTCAGATTCAGCTGAAGAATCGGATGATGGCCACGACTCTTTCCGTTCCGGAATCTTCCGAGTGTCCTCCTTTCCTGTCAGGCAGCGCAATGAAGGCCAAAGGCAAGATGAAGTCTCTCGTGATATTGGTCGCTTTTGCCGACGTGCCTTTTCAGCAGACAAGCACCCGTGAGGCGTTCGACGAGATGATGAACGACCGCAACTACACCTATAACGGCTCCACGGGCAGTTGCTGGCAGTATTATTATGAGAATTCGAACGGGAAGTTCGATCCGGAATTTACTATAGCCGGTCCTTACACCCTAGCCCACGAAAGAGCCTATTATACGGCTGACGGGGATGCCAAGGCGCCGGAGATGGCTATTGAGGCAGCAAGACTTGCCGATGCAGACATAGATTTCTCCCAATATTCTTCTGACGGGGCGGCTTATGATATTTTCGTTTATTATTCCGGCGGCCAGGAGGCCGACGGTTCGGACAGGGAAGGAATCTGGCCTCACAGGGGATATTTCAACTCCATCGAGCTGGACGGTGTCAGACTTTCCGGTTATGCCTGCAGCTCCGAACTCTGCTATCAGGAAGGCTATCCTACGATAGGCTTCACTCAGATAGGGTCCTTCTGTCACGAATTCGGACATACCCTCGGACTTCCGGATTTCTATAATACCAATGGAAATTCTGACCCTATCGGACCGACCAACTACTCGCTTATGGATGTGGGCTGTTATAACAACACCTCCCGAACTCCTCCTGCACTGAATATCCTGGAAAGATGGATGCTCGGTTGGACTGAACCGGAAGTGATTGACTCTGAGGGTGATTATGTTCTTCAGCCTGTGACCTCCGATGCCGGATATATGATCCGGACTGCGAAGACCGGGGATTACTTCCTTCTGGAATGTCGCGGAGCCGGTCAGAATGTATGGGACAAGCCCGCCTATCTGGATTTTTACGGGCTGGGTGCCTATTGGGGCCTGATGGTCTATCACGTGGACATCTCCAAAACATCTCCGTGGAGGTCTAATACCGTGAACATTGCCAGCGGCAGCGAGTGTTTCCATCTTGTCTATTCGGATCCTTCATCGAGAGGCTATTATGAGCCGGTTTACATCCCGGGCCACAGTTTCTTCCCGGGAGAAAAGAAGGTGACTGAAATCCTGAACGGTACCACCGAAGGATACCAGGCCCGCGACGGAAGCAAACCGACCGGGGACATTACGGACATTAAGCTGAACAGCAGCGACAATACCGTGTCATTCACATTCTCTTCCCGCTCCTCTGACATCAAGGGAGTCAATGCAGAGGCCTGGCAGCACGATGCCGTCATCAGCTGGACTGATGCTGAGGCCACTTCCTGGACAGTCACCTATGCTCCTGTCTCAGGAGGAGATGAAAAGTCTGTGACGGTGACGGAGCATTCCGTCCATCTGCCTCTTTTAAAGGCCGGTACGGAGTACAAAGTTACGGTCGTGAATGACAGGAAGGGAAAGGCGAGTCTCTCGCTTACTACATTGGCCGAAGGCCGTGCAAATCCGCGAATCACGATGTCCGCTTCAGCGCTCTCGTCTTCAGAGCCGGTGCTGTTTATGCTCACGGACTGCGGCGACGTGCAGGATATTAAATGGACGGTGGACGGTGCGAATTCCGATAATTACCGCACTCTCGGCAATGGGCGGCGACGCATTCAGGCTACTGCTACGCTCTCGGACGGAAGTAAGGAATACTATATCCGATATGTTAATGTAATACTTTGAAAATGAAACGATTGTTTATCATATTGGGTCTCCTGCCCCTTCTTTTCGTATCCTGCAATCACGATAATACGAAGGAGCTTCGCGAGAATTTCCAGACGCTGGAGACCTACGGCATCTGCAAGGGGGAGGAGATGCTGCTGACCGTCGATATGGATAAGTATCAGTATATGTACAATCCTTCGAAAGGCATCTGCCGCTTTACGGATGATAACGGCGTAAGCGACCTTACCCTGACATTGAGCGGAGCCCCTTCGGAGGATGGCTTCGTGCAGGGGAGCATCTCGGGTACTCTGGGCCAGAACGGTCTGACTTTTAAAGACTTGTATATACTTAAGAAGACCTCGTCACAGGTGTGGCTGTGGTCTGATTCCGACAAGGGCGGCATCATTCTGCCGGCTTGGGGAACTGTTAACAGATAATATTTAATTTCAACACTTATGAGACTAAAACTGTTTTTGATTCCGTTTCTGATGCTCGCTCTTGCACTGCAGGTGGGCGCACAGAACGTGAGTGTGAATGGTACTGTCCTCGACGAGAACAATGAGCCCGTCATCGGTGCCGGAGTGCTTGTGAAAGGCACGACCGACAACGGCGTCATCACTGACATCGACGGTCATTTCTCTATGAAGGGACTGAAATCCAGCGACATCCTTATAGTCTCCTGCGTAGGTATGATTACACAGGAGGTCGCGGTGAAGCCCGAGCTTACCATCATACTCCTTACCGATCAGGAAATGCTCGACGACGTCATCGTGGTGGCTTTCGGTCAGCAGACCAAGGCTTCATTCACGGGCTCGGCATCCGTCGTGAAGAAAGAAGAACTCGAGAAGAAGCAGCTCACGAACGTGCTCAGCGGCCTTCAGGGCCAGGTGGCAGGTCTTCAGATGGTGAACAATTCCGGTTCGCCTACCGCCACTCCTTCGATGGCCATCCGAGGCTTCGGTTCCATCAACGCCGGCACCTCGCCTCTCATCATCGTGGACGGCTCGCCTTACGACGGTGGCTGGAATAACCTCAACCCTAACGATGTAGAGAGTATCACGGTTCTCAAGGATGCGGCTTCGAATGCCCTGTACGGCGCCCGCGGCGCCAATGGTGTCATTATGATCACCACCAAGAAGGGCAAGACTGAGGACGCGGTAGTCACCCTCAGCACCAAATGGGGTGTGAACAGCCGCGCCACCCAGGAGTATGACTACGTCACGAATCCTGCCCAGTATTACGAACTGTTCTATCAGGCACTCTACAACTACAATGTCCGTGACAACGGTCTTTCCGCTTACGACGCCCACATCGCAGCTAACAATACCATCGGTCTTCCGGCCTCTCAGGGCGGTCTGGGCTACATCGTCTATGCTGTTCCTGAAGGGGAGTACCTCATCGGAACGAACGGCAAGCTGAATCCTCACGCCACGCTCGGCAACCGCGTGTACAGCAACGGAAAGTTCTACACCCTTATGCCTGACGACTGGATTGACGAGGGATTCCGCCAGGGCCTGCGCCAGGAATACAACCTCAACGTTTCCGGCGGAAACAGCAAACTGAACTTCTACGGATCGCTGGGTTACCTGAGCAATGAAGGTATCGCATATAATTCTGATTTCAATCGCTATACGGCCCGCTTCAATGCCGACTACCAGGCTAAATCCTGGCTCAAGGTGGGTGCACAGGTCAGCTACACTCATTCCGACCAGAACAATGTCGGGGATGGCGACAACCTCTTCGTGATGATTTCGGAACTCGCGCCTATATATCCGCTTTATCTCCGTGATGAGTACGGCAACATCATGACAGATGAGAACGGCCGCGTATATGACTACGGTTCCGGCGAGAACGGAGGGTCCTCCCGTCCCGCAGGCCTTCTTCCTGCCCGTAACCCGCTGCAGGCCAATGAACTGAACAAGGACTACAGCGTGGCCAACGTCACTACCCTGAACGGTTATGCCGACTTCACTCCTATCGACGGCCTCAAGATTACCATTAACGGAACCGTGACCGACAACGAGTGGAACAATATGCTGAAGATCCAGCCGTTCTATGGCAATACCGCCTCCACATATCCGGGAGGTTATGTAGCCAAGACAGCCTACCAGACTTTCACGATGAACTTCCAGCAGATCGTGAACTATACGAAGCAGTTCGGTCCTCACAACGTATCCGTGATGGTGGGCCACGAAAACTACAAGTATAATTACAACTATGTCTGGGGCGACCGCGAGAATATGTTCTCTTACTATGGAACGGACGAACTGGACGGAGCCGTGAAGGTGGTTTCCAACGGAGGCACCTCCAGCGACTATAACACGGAAGGTTATTTCTCACGTGCGATGTACAATTTCAACGAGAAGTACTTCCTCTCCGCTTCCTACCGCCGCGACGCCTCCTCACGCTTCCATCCTGACCACCGCTGGGGTAACTTCTACTCCGTCGGAGGTGCCTGGACAGTGAACAAGGAAGAGTGGTTCCAGTCATCCTGGGTGGATATGCTCAAATTCAAGATGTCCTGGGGACAGCAGGGTAACGACTCCATCGGAGACTACCGCTACACCGACACTTACGACATTACGAATGTCGACGGCGAAGTCGCTCTCGTACAGGCTTCAGTAGGTAATGAAGACATCACCTGGGAGACCAACAGCAACTTCAACACCGGTATCGAATTCGATATCTTCAAGAGCAAGCTCACCGGTAGCGTGGAGTATTTCCGCAGAATGACTACCGATATGCTCTGCTATGTATATGTTCCTATGTCAGCAGGTTACGGCGGATCTTACGATAACGTCGGCGATATGCTGAACCAGGGTGTCGAGCTCGACCTGCATTACACTCCGATCAGGACAAACGACTTCAACTGGACCATCAACTTCAACGCCACCCATTACAGAAACAAGGTGGTTATGCTCAACGAAGACAACAAGGGTTACAGCCTCGACGGCCACCCGGGCTATATCAACGGTTATTACTTCCACGGCGAAGGACTGCCACTGCACACCTTCCGTCTGAAGAAATATGCAGGCGTGTCCGCGACCGGAGAGTCCCAGTGGTATATGCAGGACGAGACCACCGGAGAGACCACGGTGACCACATCGAGCTCCAACGCAACCTATTACAATTGCGGCAGCGCCGATCCTGACCTCTACGGCGGATTCAGCACTTCCCTGACCTGGAAAGGATTTGACCTTTCGGTCAATTTCAACTACAGCATCGGCGGCAAGGCCATCGACTACGGCTACATTTCACTTATGTCGAACCCGTACATCGGTTATACCGGTTACGCTCTGCACAAGGACCTCTTCAATGCCTGGTCAGAGACCAATACCGACTCTGACATCCCGAGATTCCAGTATGCAGTCAAGGATGTCGACACCAGCTCGGCCATCGTTTCAGACCGCTTCCTCACCGACGCCAGCACTCTTACCCTTCAGACCGTGAACTTCGGTTACACTCTGCCGAAGAAGTGGGTATCCAAGATGGGTATGAGCAGTATGCGCGTATTCGTTTCCGGCGATAACCTCTATTACTGGAGCAAACGCAAGGGATTCGATCCTCGCGGAAGCTTCTGGGGCTCCACCTCCACGACTTCCTACTCACCTGTACGCACATTTACAGGTGGCTTGACAATTCAGTTCTAATGAGTTCGGGCTATGTGTAAAATTAAAGCGACAATGAATATGAAAAATAGATATTTCAATACTCTGGGTGCTCTCCTGTGCGGTCTATTCCTGGCCGCGGGATGTATCGAGCAGACATTCCCTGCCGATCAGGCCACTCCTGACCAGATTCAGGGATCGACATCTCTGAACTATCTCACGAACAGCCTTCCGGCCTATCTCGTGACCTGGGATACCTATGGTTCCAGCAACAATACCCAGGACTGGGGCTATCCTTGCCAGATGTATATGCGCGAAGTTATGGGAGAGGATTTTCCGTCATATGACAACGGTTACAACTACTGGTCATATCTGGAGAACGCGACTTCCCTGCGTTATATGTACTACTATCCGTACTTCTACTACTATTCCTTCATAAAGAACGCCAACAACCTGATCAAGGTTGCCAATCTTATGAACCCGGAAGAGAATCAGAGCGTAATGAACAGGCTCGGAATCGGTTACGGCTACAGGGCGATGCTCTATCTCGAGATGGCCCGTATGTACGAGTACCGCGAGACAGGAGTTTCTTCTCTCGATACCGAGGCCCGGACCAAGGGCTGCCTGGGACTTACCATCCCTATCGTGACTGAGGCCACTACATTGGCAGAATATTCGAACAACCCTTGCGTACCGTTCTATACGATGTACCGCTTCATCCTGACTGACCTGAACAAGGCCGAGAACTGCTTCGACGGCTACACCCGCACAAGCAAGGCTCTTATGGATCAGAGCGTCATCTACGGTCTCAAGGTACGCGTATGGTTGGATATCGCCACCCGTTTTGACAGATACCCTTCTGCTCTCGCAGAGCAGCTCAGCGCTGAGGGAAGCGATGACGGTTACGACGACCTCGGAATCAAGACAGCGGCAGACTGCTATGCGAAGGTTATCGAATATGCGGAGAAGCTCATCGCGAATGCGTCATATTCTCCTCTCACCCGCGAGCAGTGGACAAATCCTGAGACCGGTTTCAATACTCCTGAGGCTTCCTGGATTCTCGGAACTTCCATCACCAGCAAGGAACAGATAAACTACAACTACTGGAACACCTTCCTCGGCACTATGGCTTCTGAAGCCGACTGGGGTATGACGATGAAGAGCTACAGCGGCTACCGTCTCATCGGCAAGTCCCTGTATGACAAGATTGGGAACGGTGACTGGCGCAAGAACAGCTGGGTATCTCCTGACGATGCCGGCGTATGGCCAGCTCCTGAGAAATACCGCACATCCGTTTCCCAGACCAAGTGGAGCGAAATTCCGGCTTACGCCAATCTCAAATTCCGTCCGGGCGGCGGCTCCCTCACCACTCTGGAGACCGGTCTGATCGCATCTCAGCCTATGATGCGCATCGAGGAGATCTATTTCGACTACTTCGAAGCCATCGCCCACAGGGACGGAGTCGGTACCGCTGCGGCCAAGCTGCAGGATTTCATAAATACCCACAGGTACACAGACGGCTCATACAGATGCACGGCATCCGATATGACTTCCTTCATAAATGAACTTATGGTCCAGAGAAGAATCGAGTTCTGGGGCGAAGGTATCAATTACTTTGATTACAAGAGACTTGCACTGTCCGTTACCAGAAATTATGACGGCACCAATTACGCGGATGAGTTCTGTCTCAACTCCTACAACGGTTATGTGGCTCCGTGGATGAACTATATGATGCCTGAGACTGAAAAGGATATGAATCCTGCGGTTGTCATCCCGCCGAATCCTTCAGGCGCCATCACCGTAAGCAATTAAATTAAGGACTTTGTAAATATGGATATAATGAAAATCAATACACTTCTTTGCGTTGCCGCAGCGGGAATCTCCCTCCTGGCAGTCTCCTGCGATAAAAGCGACGGATATGTTCAGGGTCCTGAGACCCCGGACGGCTGCATCGCTGCATATTTCAAGTCCTCTAACGAGTCGAGCATAATTCTGACTCCTGAGGAATATGCGCAGTCGAATGTCATCTCTCTTCAGGTGGAGCGTGCTGTTTCCGATGTCTCGGTATCAGTGCCTGTTGAAATCATTCAGAAGAGCGATCAGATAGAGATTCCTTCCACCGTGGAGTTTATGGCCGGCGAGGCTGAATCTACCATAGACATCAAGCTGAACAATCTTGAGGAGAAGGTGGATTACACCTTCACCATCAAGCTCGCTGACGAGTATGTGGACCATTATACGATCAGAGACGGCTCGGACGTGTTCAAAGGCTCGGTCCTCATCGCCAAATGGGAGAAAGTCGTGGAGGATGGAACTTTCTATTTCAACAACGAGTATTTCCCTACCACCTACTCTGACATTTATCATCTGGACGGATTCAACAAGTTCTATATCGAGAACTTCCTCGGGTCAGGAATCAATCTCGGATTCTCCATTAAGAGTTACGATTCCGTGAACGGTACTTTCGTTCCGTTCTCGAACAATGACAAGACCACCTGGGCCGGAAAGATGGAACCTCTCGACCACTATCTGGATGATCCTGACGGAGGCTCATACTGGTGGCTTATGAACGATGTCGTAACTCAGGATTATGCTTCCTGGACGCCTGAAGGCTGGAGCGTTGGCATCGACTACATCAATTTCTACACAACTGACGATACGACCTACATCTGGATAGATATGAACGGCTCGACGACTTCGAATACAGGCTATATGTGCTCATACACATATCTTTCTGACGGCAGCAATCCTGGTTATATCTACCTCTATATGTATTGGGACAGTATGGTTAAAGAATAATATAAAAATCAAAAGAGGATGAATAGAATACTCATATTTGCCCGCAGGGCGGCCACGGTGCTCGCCCTTGCAGCGCTGGGTGTCGCAGCATTTTCTTCCTGCGAACAGACGGAGGAGATATTGACTCCGTTGGATGCTCCTCAGCCGAGACTTGTCTCTTCCACTGTCAGCTCTCTGACTTTCACCTGGGACAAGGTCGCCAATACGGTCCAATACACATACGAACTTCTTTCCGCTGACGGAACTTCCGTCGATGGTGGAGTGACTCCGGGTCTTAAGGCCGAATTCACAGGCCTTAAGGATAACACGACCTATACATTCAGGCTTATGGCACATCCTGAGGTTTACAGTGATTCCTATGACTCTTCACAGGAATCGCTGATCGCAGCACAGACCGTGGCCATCAAACCTCTGGGCAAACCGTCCCTGAGCGTGAATCTTGAAAGTGGTGTGACCGTCAGCTGGAATGAGGTCGACAATGCGGCCTACTACAGCTATACCTGCAAATCTGACAACGGTACAGATATCTCAGGTACCACCACT
>CAVCSJ010000049.1:0-14047 GCA_963604895.1 bacterium | reverse complement strand
AAAGCTCCTGGGGAGTGCTTGTGCGCACTTCCACGACGCAGTGGGATTCCTACAAATACGGCGCTCCGACGGGAAAGAATCAGCTTTCCTGGGGGCAGCCGCTCACTCTCTCGAACTCTGACGCTCAGGACATTCTGCTTCCGGGTATGTCCACCACGATGTATCACTCGCACTTCTGGACCTCCTGGTTCGCGGACCTCAACTACGGTCCCGTGAGTACCTGCGAGACCTCGCCGGCTTTCACGGCTGTCTGCACGGCGGCGGAAAAGTGGATCGATATGGGCGTGGACGGCTTTCGCCTCGATGCGGTGAAGCATATCTATCACAACGCCTCCTCGGACGAAAATCCGACCTTCCTGAAGAAATTCTACGACCGTTGCAACGAGCGTTACCACGCTGACGGCGGCACGGGGGATTTCTATATGGTAGGCGAGCAGTACAGCAGTTACGACCAGGCTGCGCCATACTACAAGGGCCTTCCGGCCCTCTTCGACTTCAGTTTCTGGTGGACTCTGCGCGATGCCATAAACAGCGGCACGGGAAACAACTTCGTCGCCACCATCCAGGGCTATCAGAAGACCTACGCCAAATATCGCAGCGACTATATCGAGGCCACCAAGCTCTCGAATCACGATGAAGTCCGCGCGGGAACCGAGCTTCTGAAGAACCGGGAAAAGATGAAACTCGCAGGCGCAGTGCTGCTTACGGCCGGCGGCGAACCTTATATCTATCAGGGCGAGGAGCTCGGCTATCTGGGCAACAAGAACAACGGGGACGAGTATGTCCGCACCCCGATTATGTGGACTTCCGACGGCAGTTCCTACGCCGATGCCAAGCTTGACGGCAAGATCGACAGCGAGATGCGAAAGTCCTCCTACAGCGTTGAGGTTCAGGCGGCCGATTCCACGTCAGTTCTGAGCACGTATATGAAATTCGGTGAGCTCCGCGACCGCTACAAGGCTCTTGCGAAAGGCAGCTTCGACTATTGCAGCTCCGCATCTTCCGTGCAGTCGGTTTCCGCCTGGTACCGCAGCTGCGAAGACCAGAAAGTACTGGTACTCCATAACTTCGGTACGGCGCCGGCCACTCTCAATCTTCCGAACGACGATCTCACCAGACTCATCGTCTCGAACGGAAGCGTGAAGGTAAAGGATCATAAACTCACCCTGGGCGCATACGCCTCGGCAGTTTTTCTTCAGTAAATTCAAAATGAACAGAATATGAAAAAAATCATTCTTCTCATTGCCGCCGCGATTCTTCTCGCGGCCTGCTCCTCCACTCCGAAAGAGATTCAGCACGCGGAGTGGACAAACGGTTCCACAGTCTATGAACTGAATGTCCGTCAGTTCACGCCGGAAGGCACATTCGAGGCTGCTCTGACATATCTCCCGATCATCAGGAATATGGGTGCAGATATCCTCTGGGTGATGCCTATCTATCCTATCGGCGAGCTGAACCGCAAGGGTACACTCGGTTCCTATTATGCCATAAAGGACTATTGCGACGTGAATCCGGAGTTCGGCACGATGAAAGATTTCGAAAACTTCCTGAGGGAAGCCCATATGATGGGATTCAAGGTCATCCTCGACTGGGTGGCTAACCATACCGCTCCTGACCACGCCTGGGTTACCGAAAAGCCTGCAGACTGGTATGTAAGGGACGAGCAGGGCAATGTCGTCATCGAGAACGACTGGACCGACATCGCCAAGCTCAACTACGACAACAAGGATATGCGCGCCGAGATGGAGAAATGTATGAACTTCTGGGTGGACAAGGGCATAGACGGCTTCCGCTGCGACGTCGCCTATCAGGTCCCTGAGGACTTCTGGAAGGGTGTAATCTCCCGTATGAAGGCCAAGGATCCGGATCTGTACTTCCTCGCCGAGGGCGAAGAGGCCTGGCTTCACAGGGCAGGTTTCGACGCCACATACTGGTGGAAGCTCCATCACGTGATGAATGACATCGCCCAGGGCAAGGCCGGCAAGACCGAGCTTCTCGACGTTGTGAACGAGAGCCTGAAAAAATATCCTGACAATGCATACCGTCTCGCATTCATCACGAACCACGACGAGAACTCCTGGAACGGAACCGAATTCGAGCGTCTCGGCAATGCCTGGAGAGCCTGTATGGTAATGTGCTGCACCCTCCCCGGTGCTCAGCCGCTGATGTACACGGGCCAGGAGCTCGGAAACCAGAAGCGTTTCGAGTTCTTCGAGAAAGACCCGCTTCCGGAAGAGTATTGGACGAATATGGACAACATCCAGGATATCTTCGCCTTTTACGTGGCTCTTCTCCGTTTCCACCACGACCATCCTTGCGTACAGCCTTGGAGCGAAGCCAAGTTCGAGATTGTCGAGAACGATTCGCGCTGTGTCGACGAGACCTGGATCTCCTATAACCGCATCCTTCCTGACGACTCTATAAACGTCCTCGTGCACCTCGCAGAGCCGTTCGAGAGCAAGATTTCCCTCGGCGCCAGAAAGAGCAGCGACCCTTCGAACTTTGTACCTGCCGCTGCTGCTGACACCACTGCCGCTCCTGTCGACTCAACCGAAGTTTCCGCTCCGGTTGAGGCACAGTAGTCCGGCCGCTCACGCGTCCAATAATAACTTAATAACCAACCACATATGAGAAGAAATATCTGGATCCTCCTGGCAGCCCTGACCGTGGCCGCCTGCTCCTCCGCTTTCGATCCGTCATCAGTTCAGGACGCCACGGACGGGCAGATCGCCCGTGTGGAGCCGCCTTGCTGGTGGGTGGGAATGAAAACCCCGTTACAGCTGATGGTTTACGGTGAAGGCATCGGCGACTACGATGTCGCCGTGGAAGGCAAAGGCGTGAAACTCACTCAGATACATAAAGCCGAAAGCCCGAACTACCTCTTCCTGGACCTCAGCGTCTCCGCTTCCGCCCCGGCGGGCGAAATATACCTCGTGTTCAGCCGCGAAGGCGAGAGTTTCAAGCGCGCATACAGCCTCGGCGAGCGTCGTGAAGGCTCCGCGCAGCGCCTCAGCTTCACCACGGCCGATATGATCTATCTCATAATGCCGGACAGGTTCGCCAACGGCGACCCGTCCAATGACAACTCTCCTCTCACCTCCGAAACAGCTGACCGCAGCGACGCTTTCGGACGCCACGGAGGTGACATTCAGGGCATTATGGACCATCTGGACTACCTTTCCGACCTGGGAATCACCGCCATCTGGAACACCCCTCTGCTGCTTGACAACGACAAGGGAGGCACTTCATACCACGGCTATTCCTGCGCGGACTACTATATGATAGATCCCCGTTTCGGCGGCAATGAAATGTATCGCGAACTCGTGCAGAAATGCCACGAAAAGGGCATAAAGATGATTATGGACATAGTCACCAACCACGCCGCCGCCGACCACTGGTGGATGAAGGACCTGCCGTTCGCCGACTGGATCAACCAATGGCCCGAGTATTACCATACGAACGCCTGCTTCTCCACCACCATCGACTACAATGCCGCCCAGACAGACCGCAAGGGTATGGACAAGGGCTGGTTCACCGAGACTATGGTCGATATGAATCTGGACAACCCTTATCTTCTTCAGTATTTCAAGCAGTGGGCTGTCTGGTGGATAGAATGGGCCGACCTGGACGGCTTCCGCGTGGACACCTACCCGTACAACGAGAAAGTCCCGATGAGCGAGTGGTGTCAGGCGGTATTGGCCGAATATCCGAACTTCAACATAGTGGGCGAGTGCTGGACCAACTCCGTTCCTCAGCTCGCTTATTGGCAGGCAGGAAACCCGAACAAGGACGGTTTCGACTCCCATCTCCCGTCCATAATGGACTTCCCGCTCCAGTCCGCCATCTATACCGCCTTCCCTGAGGACAATGTGAACTGGAATGAAGGCCTGGTGCGCATCTACGACTGCATCTCCCACGACTTCGCCTATCAGGATATGAGCCATATGCTCGTGATGTCATCGAACCACGACATTGGTCGCCTCGGCGACGCGATAAAGAAATGTCCTGAGCGACAGAAACTTGTGATGACGCTCATCGCGACCGTGCGCGGCATTCCGCAGATTTTCAGCGGAGACGAGATGATGTTCTGCTCCTCCGACGTGCGCGACGGCGACGGCGGCAAGCGGGTGGACTTCCCGGGTGGCTGGCAGGGCGACGAGTTCGATCTTTTCACTCCGGAGGGCCGCGCTGCGTCCAATGTGTGGAATAATGGCGAACCGCTTCCTGCGGGCACCTACGCTGACCTATACGACTATGTCAGCAAGCTCTTCCAGTGGAGAAAGACCGCTGAAGTCATCCACGACGGCCGCACGATGCACTTCCTCACGCGCGACAACACCTACGCCTATTTCCGTTACAATGACGCCGGGCAGAAGGTCTTCGTATATCTTAACAACTCGCATTCGGCCGTTACCGTTCCTTGGAGCAATTATGCTGAAATCGCTTCGGACGTCACCGTCGGACGCAATGTGATCACGGGCGAGACGGTGGATTTCTCTTCTCCGGTGGAGGTGGGACCGCTTCAGTCTCTGGTAGTGGAATTCTAAGAAAATTAGCACGATATGAAAAAATTGCTTTACATACCTCTGGCTCTTATGGCGCTGAGCGCCTGCTGCCAGAACTCCGCATCCGACAAGGCTTCGCTGAAG
Organism: bacterium; assembly: GCA_963604895.1. Lineage (GTDB taxonomy): Bacteria > Bacteroidota > Bacteroidia > Bacteroidales > UBA932 > Cryptobacteroides. Next base: position 9,398 of record CAVCSJ010000049.1, on the reverse strand, counting down.
GCGATGTCGGAGACACGTTCTTCGGTGACTGAACTGCTCTCTCCTGACGGAAAGCAGAAGATGGAATTCAGCCTTTCTTCAGACGGCCGTCCGGTTTACAGCCTGACCTATGACGGAAAGGATGTCATCCTCCCGAGTACCCTCGGTTTCGAGCTCAGGGGCAGCCTGAAGGCCGACCAGCTTGAGTACGAGGCCTCCGGAAAGGTCTCCAAGCACGACAAGGACGAATGCTTCTTCTTCGACAGCGGCTTCTCCGTGGAGAGCACGAACACGACTTCAAAGGACGAATGGTGGTCTCCTGTATGGGGAGAGGAATCCCGCATCAGAGAGAACTATAACGAACTGGAAGTGAACCTTCTGCAGGCTTCTTCAGGCCGCAGGATGACTCTCCGCTTCCGTCTCTTCGATGACGGACTCGGCTTCCGCTATGAATTCCCTCAGGACCAGTCGATGAGCTATTTCGTTATCAGGGAGGAACTTACCCGCTTCGCTATGCCTGGCGACTGGACCTGCTGGTGGATTCCGGGGGATTTCGATACTCAGGAATACGAGTATACTGAATGTCGCCTGTCCGAAATCAGCTCCAGATTCGAGGGTGCTATGTGCGGAAACTCTTCACAGACTCCGTTCTCCACTTCCGGCGTGCAGACTTCCTTCCTTATGCGTTCGGATGACGGGCTGTATGTGAACATCCACGAGGCGGCCCTTGTGAACTACCCTTGTATGCATCTGCTCGTAAACGGGAAGAACAATGTCATCACTTCATACCTTACTCCTGACGCCAGGGGCTGGAAGGGCTATATGCAGACTCCTTGCACCACCCCTTGGAGAACAGTCCAGGTGGCTGAAAGTGCGGAGAAGATGCTCGAGAGCCGTCTGGTGCTGAACCTGAACGAGCCTTGCGCCCTCGAGGACGTCTCCTGGATTCATCCTGTAAAGTATATGGGAGTATGGTGGGAGATGATTTCCGGCAAGAGCACCTGGTCCTATACGAACGATTTCAATTCAGTTCAGCTGGGTGTGACGGATTACTCCAAGGCCGCTCCTAACGGCACTCACGCCGGCAACAACGAAAACGTGCGCCGCTACATCGACTTCGCGGCCGAGAACGGCTTCGACGCTGTCCTCATCGAAGGCTGGAACGAGGGCTGGGAAGACTGGGCCGTGGGTTCCAAGGACTATGTCTTCGATTTCCTCACCCCATATCCTGATTTCGATATCCAGGCTCTGAACGACTATGCCCATTCGAAAGGGATCAAGCTCATAATGCATCACGAAACCTCATCATCTGTACGTAATTACGAGCGTCATATGGAGGCCGCCTACTCTCTTATGAACAAGTACGGCTATGATGCGGTGAAGAGCGGCTATGTGGGAGACATCCTTCCTCGCGGCGAATATCATTACGGCCAGTGGATGGTGAACCACTATCTCTATGCCGTTACCGAGGCTGCAAGACATCACATTATGGTGAACGCCCACGAGGCTGTGCGTCCTACGGGCCTCTGCAGGACCTATCCTAACCTCATCGGCAACGAGTCCGCACGCGGTACCGAGTACCAGGCCTTCGGCGGAACTCATCCGCAGCACGTGACCATCCTTCCGTTCACCCGTCTGAACGGAGGTCCTATGGACTTCACTCCGGGTATTTTCGAGATGGATCTGAGCAAGTTCTGTTCGAACACTTCACACGTGAACGCGACGATCGCGAACCAGCTTGGCCTGTATGTCACGATGTATTCTCCTCTTCAGATGGCTGCTGATATGCCTGAGCATTACGAGCCGTTTATGGACGCGTTCCAGTTCATAAAGGACGTGGCTGTGGACTGGGAGGAAAGCCATTATCTCTCTGCAGATCCCGGAGACTATCTCGTGGTGGCACGCAAGCCTAAGAGAGAGACTCTTACAGGCTCTGCCGCGCAGTTCTGCACTCCGGGCAAGGATGTCTGGTTCGTGGGAGGCGTTAATGACGAGGATGCCCGTGACATCGATGTGAAACTGGACTTCCTTCAGGAAGGCCTGACATATGAGGCTACGCTCTACAAGGATGCGCAGGATGCTGATTATCTGACTAATCCGCAGGCCTACACCATCGAGAAGAAGCAGCTCCGCGCCGGCGACACAATCTCCGTACGTATGGCGCCGGGTGGCGGATTTGCGGTCTCTTTAAAGGAAATATAACCTACCGATATAATTACAAATATGAATCTGGGCGGTCCGACCGGGCCGCCTTGATTCTTGTTATGACGTGCCGCTCCGACGGGGGTGAGGAAACTTCATCACCTATTCAGTGGCAATAATTCGAACTATTTGCTATATTCGCGGTATGAAAGTATATCATATCCTGCCGGCCGTCGCCGGCGCAGTTATCCTGCTCGCCTCCTGCTCGGAGAAGAGCTTAGAGCCGACACCTGAACCGGGAGCCGGAGTGTATGAGAACGTAGCACCTGCATCAGCCGTTCCGGGACACATCAGAATCAAGTTAAACCACGAACCTGTCGGCACCAGAGCCGACGAGGCGGTGGACCTCTCGTCTCTGGGAGAGTGCCGCCTGGTGAGGACCTTTTCCGACGGCGGAAAATTCGAGGAAAGACACCGTCAGGCCGGACTTCATCTCTGGTATGACGTCTTCTTCGACGAGGGCCTCCCTCTGACCAGGGCGGTCAACGACCTCGAAGGCATCGACGGGATAGATATCGTCGAGTATGTGGTGCCGGTAAAGGATCAGAGCGCATTTTCTTTCAACGACCCGTATTTCTCCAACCAGTGGCATCTCTATAATTCCGGGTCCAGGGCCGGTACAGTTGCCGGAAGCGACATCAATGTGCTTCCTGCCTGGGAAGTGACTACCGGACGGCCGGATGTCATCGTGGCGATTTCCGACGGCGGACTCGACGTGGATCACGAGGACCTTGCGGCCAATATGTGGATAAACGAGGCCGAGCTGAACGGCGTGGAGGGCATAGATGACGACAAGAACGGATTTGTTGACGATATCTACGGATTCAATTTCGTCGTAGGTGAAGATGGCAATACGCCGAAGGGTGGTACTCTCGATGTTTCGGAACACGGAGTGCACGTCGCCGGTACTATCGCAGCCGTGAACAACAACGGTGTCGGACTGTGCGGCATAGCGGGCGGTGACGGTTCCCCTGACAGCGGAGCCCGCCTTATGAGCACCCAGACTTCCGGTGGCTCCGCATACATCGGAGATGCCTTCCTTTATGCTGCCGACAACGGTGCAGTGCTCATCAACTGCAGCTGGTCCATCGACGGCTATTCCGCAAGCATTTCAGAAGCGATAGATTATTTCAATAAAAACGCCGGAATGGACAGCAAGGGCAATCAGGTCGGCCCTATGGCCGGAGGTCTTGCCATCTTCGCCGCGGGCAACGATGCTAAGGATACCTGTTATCCGGCCCAGCAGGACAACGTCTTCGCAGTCGCCGCCATCGGCGCCGACTATGTGAGAGCATATTACACCAATGTGGGCTCCTGGGTGGACATCACGGCTCCCGGCGGAGACGCCAACAAGAACTACTATATTTACTCAACCCTGCCGGATAATCAGTACGGCGGCTTCCAGGGCACCTCTATGGCCTGTCCTCACGTGACAGGCGTGGCAGCCCTCGTGGTTTCCCGCTTCGGCGGTCAGGGCTTCACCCGTCAGAACCTCATCGACATCCTCACGTCCACGGCCAATCCTATCATCTACGAGAAGAATTATGCGCAGTACGCCGGACTTCTTGGTGCCGGACTCATCGACGCCGGTGCGGCGGTTTCGGTTTCCCAGGGTACTCCGGCCAAGGTGACCGACCTCAGCGGCAGCGCCAAGACCAATGTCGTCACCCTCACCTGGACCGTTCCTGATGGGGAGGCCCTTCCGCAGCACTTCAATCTCTACTGGCAGAAAACTCCTTTCGAGTCCCTCGCTCCGGCTAAGGAATCCGCTTACGCAAAAGTGGTCTGCAACGCCGTCAAGGCGGGAGATGCTGTGACTTATACAATCGAAAATCTGGAATTCGACACCAAGTACTACTTCCTGATGTCTTCGGTAAGCGCATTGGGTGCCGAATCTGAGTATACCTCCTGCAGCGTTACGACCAGGAACAACACACCTCCGACTGTAACACCGCTTGCCGGAACTTCTCTCACTCTCAAGTCGCACCAGGCAGGAAAACTCGAGTTCACTGTCAGCGACGTGGACGGACAGCCTCTCACCTGCGAGCTTTCAGAAGAACTCAAGGGCGCAGGCCTTGAGATGCTCGACGGACGCATCACAGTGACTGTCAAGGCTCTCGATTTCGCCGACGGCCAGACTTACAGCGGACATCTTTACGTTTCCGACGGCTATGACAGGGTGGACACCCCGGTTACCGTCATCATAGAAAAGAACAACGCTCCTGAGATTACTTCCCAGATTCCGAATGTGATATTCGGAAAATCATCCGAGTCTTCCACAATCGATGTCACGAAGTATTTCACCGATGCCGACGGAGAGACTCCCGAGTATCTGATCGAACTCGTTTCCGGCAATGCGAACGTCGTGAACTATTCCATCGGAGGCAATCAGATCAGCCTCAAGTCCACTTCTTCCTATGGCGTTGCATCCTTCCTTGTGAGGGCTACCGATGCCCGCGGCGCCAAGGCCGAGACCACATTCTCCGTTCTCGTACGTGACGGCTCCCGCACTGCTGACCTGTATCCTAATCCTGTCAGTGACAAGCTCAACATCAGAGTGGGCAGCGAGCAGAAGGGCGATGTGACCGTCTCCAACAAGGCCGGAGCCATCGTTCTCAGCAAGGAGGACATCACCCTGAATCCGTTCTCTCCTCTCAAACTCGATATGGGCAGTCTCCCGGGCGGAGTATATTACGTGACCATCAAGTCCGATGCGATTCACGAAACCTTCTCAGTAGTAAAGCAGTAAGATAAAGTATGAAAAAGATAGTCATCACAGTCTCAATATTCGCGGCGCTGTCTCTGTCAGTCTCCGCGCAGAATATGCCTTCGCTCTTCATTCCCGTCGACCCGGAAGCGGCGTCTCTTGCCGTGAGCTCCGCGGCAAGGGAGGCCACGGCATTCGCAGCTGCCGACAACGCATCCGCGATGTCATTCTCGCAGAGCAAGTTCCGCGGCTCCGTCTCCTACGGAATGTGGGCGCCTGATGCAGCCGACAGCAAAGCTGTCAATGCGGGAGCGTTCCTCAGGTTCGGGGAGAAGGCCGCAGTCGGTTTTACAGGTTCATATATCTCTGACAGACAGATGAGTATAACCAGTGCGACAGGTGCCGTCACCGGGACATTCACCCCAAAGGACATCGTCGCTCGAGTGGGCTTTTCCTATCGCTTCACTGACTTCCTTTCAGCCGGCGTAACGGCCAAGGTTCTCTCTTCCTCCATCGGTCCGGACCTTTCCGGTACCGCATTCGGCGGAGACATCTCGGCGATGTACAGCAGCAACGGTCTGAATGCCACGCTTGCGCTCTGTAACCTCGGAACATCCATAAAATATGGCAGCGAGAGCTACTCTATGCCTATGTATGCAAAGGCCGGAGCAGCATATTCGATAGTGGGCGTGACAGTAAGCGCTGAAGCAGACTATATCCTGGAGGGCGCATTCAATGCCGCACTCGGTGCTGAATACAATATAGCCGACATCGCATTCCTGCGTGCCGGCTATCATTATGGGGCTAAAGACAAGGGGCTTCCGTCCTTTGCATCCGTAGGCCTCGGCCTGAAATATATCGGCATCGAATTCAATGCCGCATATCTTCTCGCTTCAGAAACCCTGGGCGGAACACTTATGTTCGGCCTCGGATACAGTTTCTGATCTAGTTGCTGCTGAACGGGTCGAGAGCCTCCGTGGCGCGGCCGTTCTCGAAGGCGCCGTAATCATAGCCGTTTCTGGAGTTTTCTGATTCTGGCTCCCAGTAGAAGATGCCCTTGAAAAAGTCAAAGGTCTTGGTGTTGTCGAAGATATACTGAAGCAGCGCCTTGGCCTTTTCCGGCTGGCTTGCAGGCATTCCGACCTCGCAGAGCATCACAGGATGCTTGAAGGTCTGGTAGAGGGTATTGACGTTCATCACGAACTGCTTGGCCTTTGTAGTCCAGTCCGGATAGGATTTGGAATCTTTATCCCAGTAGGAAGGGTAGAGGGAGAGACCGATGATGTCGTACTTGCCTCCGTTCGTCTTTATAAGGTCGAAGAACCACTTCGTGGAGTCTGAATTCCAGCCGTTGCTGATGTGCAGGACCACTGATGCCTCAGGATATACTTCCTTGGAGGCTGCATAGCCTGCGTTCAGATAGGTCACGAAACTGCCGACGCTCTTATCTGCAACCTTTCCTGTCGGCCAGAGCATTCCGCCTTCCACTTCATTGCCCACGGCTACCCATTTTACGTCAACTCCGGCGCTTTTCAGGGCGTTGAGGACTTCTCTGGTATGCGAGCCTACCGCTGTGGCCATTTCCGCAGTGGAATAGTTTTCCCAGGCTGCAGGGACATTCTGTTTTTCCGGATCAGCCCAGCTGTCGCTGTAATGGAAGTCGATCATCAGGTTCATTCCCAGAGCCTGGGCTCTTTTCGCCTTTACCAGGACATCGTCCTTTCCGCACCATCCGTCAGTCGGGTTTACCCATACGCGAAGACGTATGGAATTGAATCCCAGGGCTTTCATAAGAGCGGTACATTCTTTTTCAGCTCCGCTGTTGTCGTAGAACTTATACCCTTTGCTCTCCATTTCGGTGCACCAGGAAATGTCGGCACCTTTGGCGAAGGCGACCTCATCGGTCTTTTCACTTTCGCCTTCCTTTTTTGGGGTATCGTCAGGATTGTCCTTTCCTCCGCAGCAGGAGCAGGAGAAAATAGTGGCCAGAAGGCCGAAAGAAAGAAGCAGGCGTTTCATAATCATTTGAATAAAATAGGCAGGAACATATCGAGATAGTGTCTCCAGTTATTCCAGCTGTGTCCTCCGCCGGTGACGAAGAACGAATGCCAGACATTGTGCTGGGTAAGTTCATAGTCGAGCTTCCGGGCATCGCTGTAGACCGGATCTTCGCTGCCGCAGGCGGTCCAGACGAGGGCCAGATGTGATTTGGCCAGCCTGTCGAAATATGCCAGGGTCTTGGTCTCCCCGAAATGAACCGGGTTTCCGTCCTCGTTCATACTCTGGAATCCCACGCTGAGAGGGCAGACATAGGAGAAGGTGTCCGGATACTGGCAGCTGAGTCTGAGGGCCTGTTCTCCGCCGTTTCCGGCACCGGAAAGGGCTCTGTGGGCCTTGTCTTTATAGACGCTGTAATGGCTTTCGATATAAGGGATAATGTCGTTTATGAGGCTGTATTCGAAGAGTCCCGGGCCTGAATTGCGCGTGATGCGGGAAGCCTTGACTCCGGTGAGGGATTGGCCGGAGGCCGTCTGGGCATCGCAGTTCGGCATTACGACGATCATCGGAAGAGCTTTGCCTTTCGCGATGAGGTTGTCGAGGACCTGGGCGGCGCGGCCGAGCTTCAGCCACGAGTCTTCAGTGCCGCCCTGCTCGTGCAGGAGGTAGAGTACGGGGTATTTCGTGCGTTTGCTCTGGCCGTAGCCGGCGGGGGTGTACACCCACATTCTGCGTGTCATTCCGAGGCTCTTGCTGTCGTACCAGACGGCAGAGATGTTGCCGCCGGCGGAGATGTCCTGGAAGTCTTCGGATTTGCTTCCGGCTTTAAGGAAGAGGTTGCGTGAGCCTTCGGGCAGGTTGATGACGGAAGGATTGGACGGATCGAGGGCCTCGACGCCGTCGACGATGAAACAGTAGGTGTAGAGATCGGATGCCAGGTTCTGGACGGTTGCGGTCCAGATGAAGTCTTCGCCGCGGCGCATCTCTACGGCGCCCTTGTCCCAGGAACCGGAGAGTTTGACGGATGTTGCGTAATCGGCTACAAGTCTGAATGTTACGCTTTCATCTGAGATGACGGGCGAGGTGGTTGTACGTGTAGCGACGACATTCTGCGCGGATGCCGTGAAAGTCATAATCATAGCCAGGGCTATGCAGGTTAGAATTCTCCTCATTCTTCTTAAAGTGTGATGTTTTCGTTCGTGGACTCTGCCCCGTGCGGGACAAAACCGAATGCAAAGATAAGTAATTTTTCCGTCAGTCTCTATAGATAGAAAAAGAGGGCGGACGTTTCCGTCCACCCTCATCAGTATTAGGTTTTATTCTGTCTACATCAGGATATAGCGGAGCAGGAAGAGAATGGCGAGCACCCACATAGTGACGCTGATCTTCTTGAACTTGCCGCTGATGGCGTTGATGACGACATAAGAAATCATACCGAGAAGGATACCGTGAGCGATGCTGTATGCGAGAGGCATCATAATGGCGGTGATGAAGGCAGGGATGGCCTCGGAATAGTCGTCCCAGTCGATGTTGCGGATAGGGCTCATCATCATCACACCTACGATTACGAGTACCGCGCCTGTAGCTGCACTAGGGATGGCGAGGAAGATAGGTGAGAAGAGCAGGGCAACAGCGAAGCAGGCTGCGATCACGAAGGATGTGAGACCTGTGCGGCCGCCTTCAGCGACACCTGAAGCGCTCTCGATGTAAGTGGTGGTGGTTGAGGTACCGAAGCAGGCGCCTGCTGTGGTGGCGACTGCGTCAGCCATAAGGATCTTGCTGATGCCGTCCACGTGGCCTTCCTTGTCTACCATACCTGACTTCACGGATACACCTACTACAGTTCCGATGGTGTCGAACATATCGATGAAGAGGAAGGTGAATACGACTACGAGCATATCCCAGGAGAGAACCTGGCTCCACTCGAACTGGCAGAAGATAGGAGCGATGGATGCAGGCATAGCGATGACACCTGTGAACTTGGTGATACCGAACGGAATACCGATGATGGCTGTGCCGAGCATACCGATGAGGATGCCGCCCTTGACCTTGAGGACTACCAGTGCGGAAGTCAGGATGAGGCCGATGATGAAGAGAATGCTGGAAGAACTCTTGAGGTCACCGAGAGTAACGAGAGTGGAACCGTTGTCCACGATGATGCCGGCGTTCTGCAGGCCGATGAAGGCGATGTACAGACCGATACCGGCGCCGATGGCGTTTTTCATCGTGGCAGGGATGGCGTCAACGATCATCTTGCGGATATTGGTGGCAGAGAGGATGATGAAGATGACACCCTCGATGAGGATGGCCGTGAGTGCGAACTGCCAGCTGTAACCCATTCCGAGGCAGACTGTGAACACGAAGAAGGCGTTCAGACCCATACCCGGAGCCAGACCGAATGGTTTCTTGGCGTAGAGGGACATAGCGAGTGTACCTACGATGGCTGCGAGAGCTGTGGCTGTGAATACAGGAGCATTAGGCATATCCTGAAGTGCGCTGAAAATGCTTGGAT
>CAVCSJ010000048.1:0-14151 GCA_963604895.1 bacterium | reverse complement strand
ATGAAAGCCACGCCCTTGTTTCCACGCTTTGTCCTGACCCAGCCTTTGGCAACTACATCTATGCCCGGCTCACTTTTAAGAAGATCCTTGACCTTGGTTCTGGCTACTGTATTTTCCATTTTTCGAATTATTAATCTTGCAAATATACTACTTTTTCCCATCCGTTGGAGCGAATAAGTCGTGAGGCTTTACAGCTTCTATCATAGTCTCGTCCACTTCGAGATACTGGTGATAGAAAGCATTCTCCCCAAGCTTGGAATAACGGCCCACGAGAGCCTTCACCTGAGGCATCATATACATCTTTGACTTGTTCCACTCCCCTGCCTTCGGTCTGATTCCATCGACCTCCGCAGCGAACTGCAGGAAACCGGACTCGACCTTGGCATCCTCCAGGAATTTTTGGAGGTTATTGTAATCATCTATGTCTGAGAGCTTTGCCTTATATTTATCGAAGAAGGCGGATGCGAAGCGCATAGGAGTCGCCTTGCGGTTGCAGGCGATATAGAAATCCGTCGCGCGTGTCGTGTCCATAGGCACGAACACATCCGGGACAATGCCTCCGCCACCGTAAACCGTACGTCCGCCGACAGTCTGGAAAGCCTCATCCTTATTCACCTTGATGCTGTCCGCGTCGGTAAGTTCCCCGTCAGCATAACGCTTGTAGATGTCATATTCGTAGTCCTCGGTGTAAGGCTTCTGGATGCAGCGGCCCGAAGGAGTATAGTAGCGAGCGACGGTGATCCGCAGACCGGACCCGTCGGTAAAGAATACCGGACTCTGCACCAGTCCCTTGCCGAATGAACGGCGTCCCATTATGACTCCGCGGTCATTGTCCTGAATCGCGCCGGCGAAAATCTCACTGGAAGAAGCAGAGGCCTCATTTATCAGAACCGTGAGTCCGATATCCTGCAGAGGTCCCTTACCGGTGGCCTTGAATTCTTCACGAGGTGAATGCAGACCCTCCATATACACTATCATCTCGTCCTTTGCGAGGAACATATCCGCCAGACTCAGAGCCTGCTCCAGATAACCTCCGGTATTGTCGCGAAGATCGAAGATCAGATGCTTCATTCCGGCTTCAAGCAGGTCGATCGTGGATTTGAGGAAATCCGAATAAGTGATCCTTGAGAATTTGGAGAGCTTGATATAGCCCGTAGTGTCGTTCACCATAAAGGAAGCGTCCACGCTGTGGACCGGAATCTTGCCGCGGGTAATCTGGAAAGGAATCTCCTCCCCCTCGCGCAGAACCGTAAGCTCCACCTGCGAGCCGGAAGGGCCCTTCATCCTCCTGACCATACTGTCCTGAGGAAACTTCACTCCGGCAATCGTCTTTCCGCCGACCTTGAGAATTCTGTCACCGGCCTGAAGGCCAATGCGTTCCGAAGGTCCGCCAGGAATAACCTCAATCACCACGGCCGTGTCGTTCGGGACATTGAACTGAATGCCGATACCATCGAAATTACCTGCAAGTTCACTCTCGGAAGCCTCAAGCGACTCCGGAGGAAGGTAAATGGTATGCGGGTCGAGCTCCGCGAGCGCAGCATTTATCGCAGCCACCGAAACCTTCTCGAAATCAACCGTATCCACATATTTCTCCGTCACCTTCTGCAGCACGAGGTTCAGCTTGCGCCAGTCCTTGTACTCCGATCTGAGACGGTCGTTGCGTTCTCCGATCTTATAGTAAGTGGCTACCGCCAATGCGCCGATGAGCACACCGAGCAGGGCAATCCACAATGATGATATTCTTTTCTCAGACATAATCTTCAATCCACTTTTTCCACTTCAATGCCGGCTCTGCGGAGCAGGTCCACACCGTCAGTCAGACGATATTCGTCTCTGTACACAACCCTCTTTATCCCGGCCTGTATGATGAGCTTCGAACATTCGATGCAGGGAGATGCCGTGACATAGAGGGTGGAACCCTCGCTGCTGTTCCCCGATTTGGCCACCTTGCTTATCGCATTTGCCTCAGCGTGAAGGACATACGGCTTAGTGACGCCGTTCTCGTCCTCGCACACATTCTCAAACCCGGAAGGTGTCCCGTTGTAACCGTCAGAGATGATCATCCTGCCCTTGACAATCAGCGCCCCCACCTGACGGCGTTTGCAATACGAGTTCTTGGCCCAGATTGTAGCCATCTCGAGATACCTGTCATCGAACTTCTGCATACCTATTTCCTCTGATACAAATAGCGTTTGATACTTCTCTTCGGAGTCCTTTCAAAATCCTCCGGCATAAACTCTATCTTGCGGATTTTGGCGTAGTTAGGAACTTCGTTGTTTATCTCCGGAAGATAGCCCTCGATGCGTGCGGAAAGCTGCTCGCGGTTCATTCCGTCTAGCTCAGCCTGATGGTAATCCGGATAGATCAGAGCAGTCAGGCCGCCGTCATCCTCGATCACCAGGGAATCCACGACATAGCTGAAGTTGTTGATTACGGCCTCGAGTTCTTCAGGATAGATATTCTGTCCGGACGGACCGAGAATCATACACTTGGAACGGCCGCGGAGGAACAGGTAGCCGTCGGAGTCGATAATGCCCATATCACCTGTCTTGAACCATCCGTCCTCGGTAAATGCCTGAGCCGTAGCCTCTTCGTTCTTGTAATATCCGATGAAGACATTGTCTCCCTTTACCTGGATTTCACCAGGAATATGCTGCGGATCAGCAGAATCGATGCGGAGACTGCAGCCTGTGATAGGCTTGCCGCAGGACCCGAGCTTGGCCTTGTACCACTTGCAGTAAGTGATGAGCGGAGCGCACTCTGTCATACCGTAACCCACGGTGAACGGAAAATGAATCTTGTGAAGGAACTTCTCCACCTCGGGATTGAAGGCTGCGCCGCCCAGGATTATCTCCTCGAAGCGTCCGCCGAAGGCATCGATGAGGCCGCTGCGGAACTTGTTCTGGATAATATAGTCGAGGATCGGAATCTTCATATAGGTCTTGTTGCGGTCGATGAGAGGCTTGACCTTGGACTTGTACACCTTCTCTATGATGAGCGGCACCGCGATGATGACGTCGGGATGTATCTCGCTGAAAGCGTTGAGAATGATCTTCGGGCTCGGGACGCGTGTCAGGAAATGCACGTGCGCTCCGATGGTCATCTCGAAGAGGAACTCGAACATCATTCCGTACATATGCGCCGTCGGGAGCATTGAAACCACCTCCGCCTCGCAGGTCAGCTGAGGCTCAGCATAGGTCCCGGCGAAGTAGATGTTCGCGTAAAGAGCCCTGTATGTGAGCATTACACCCTTGGAGAAGCCTGAAGTTCCTGAAGTGTAATTGATAAGGGCCAGTTCGTCCGGCTTGTCTTCAGGATAATCGATATCATCCCTGGTGAATCCGTTCGGATACATCCTTTCGAACATCGAAGGCAGGTTGTCGCGGATCTCGGAAAGAAAATCTGCCTTGGAATACAGATACTTGAGAGTATTCATCTGCACGACCACGTGCAGGCAAGGCATCTCGGCCTCGGAGAGCCCCTCCCAGATGACGTCATCCACGAAGAGCACCTTCGCCTCGCAATGGTTTACCAGATAATGGATGTTTCCCGGCTTGAATTCGTGAAGAATCGGCACCGGGACGGCTCCGTAAGTCATTGCAGCGAGGAAACATACACCCCAGTTCGCCTGATTGCGCGAACAGAGAGCCACCTTGTCCCCCTTCTTGAGTCCGCAGAGTTCGAAGGTGATGTGAAGATGCTTGATTCTCTTCGCCACATCCTTGTAGCAGAGCGTAACTCCCTGATAGTTAGAGAGCGCCGGGCGGTCCCAATTCTCCTTGAAACTATTCTCGAGGAGTTTATTTACTGATTTGAATTCCATACTTTTACGATTTTTAACTCGAGCCCGTCAGCACCGACCGACAGAACCGCAGGTTCATAACCGAAAGGTGCCTTCAGCTCATCCGCGACGCCGCAGAGCGTCTTGGAACAATACTCCTGCGAATCCCATCCGACAGGAGAAAAATAAGCGGCAAGCGTACAGTCGCCGAGCGGAAGGACAGAAGCCGCGCCGCTCTCGTCCAGTTTCTTACCCAGACAGTCCGACTCGGCAAGACGGGCGGCATAATCCTCCACGGCACGCGGACTTCCGCTTATGATCCACTCCCCGGTCATCACATAGCTCGAATCGGCATCCGTCGAAAATGCCTGACCGAAAAGCGAAGCAGCGAAGCCGCTGAAATTATATTTTTGCGGGTTCAGAAGCGAAGCTCGATGAGACTTCGTATTCGCTGCCCCCGTGACCAATTCGTAATTCTTCTTGCCGGCACGCACCATCACAGCCTCGAAAAGCTCGTCTCCGGAGAGCCAGGCAGTCTTAACAACCTCTTTTATTTCAAGGGCTTGCGCCCAATTCTCGGGTGCAATCCCCTCCCTCCGGCGGAGCTGTTCCTGCACAGACTTGTACTTCTGCATATCTCCGACCTGGGACCTTCGGAACTCTTCGACATACGCCCCGACATCTTTCAGGCCTACGGCCAATGCGTACACGGCACTCGAAGGCACGACGTCTTCGAAAGAAAGCTCGGAAGGCTCGACCGAAGACAGGAATGCGGCGAACTGCCCGGAACCAGAGCTGCAATGCGCAAGCCCCGTGACATCAGTCTTACCGTCGCGGACGCTTTCAATACTGAAAGCCGTCCAATCCGCAAATCTCTTCAGGAACGAACTGTATTTTCTTATCTGCCTGGAAAAGAACTGGGCCGTAAGGCGGTCAGCATAAGCGTGGGAGAAAAAAAGGACTTCCCGGCCACCCACGGAGGATGCACATTCTTCAAAGGATTTGTCGGCAAGTATCGAAACGCCCTCACTCAGGTGGCGTTTCGAGGATCCTACCAACGTTTCGGACGCCGATACCAGCAGCATTCCGCTTCCGTCTTCAGCCTCAACCCTGTCCGATGCCAGGGAATAATCAGCCGCGATGGCGCTGAGCAGTGAAGCCTGAAGGGAGTCGGTCTCGTGCAGCTGAACTATCATAAGCGGGAGCATTGATCCGCTGTAGTGGAGCGACAGGGCCATCTGTCTGGAATGGAGGGTACGGGCCTCCGAACCCGGACTCATAAGAGAAGATATGCGGGCGAGGTAATTGTAGAACGGGTTGTTCTTTCCGTCCGACACCAGGAGCCTGAGAATGGATGTACTGTCCGAAAGTTCTGCTGCACTGCGCCCGAAATCATCGCAGCAGAGAAGTGCCGCGGCATCGGAAGGCACAGCCTTAAGCAGTGTAAACGCTTCTGTTACAGAAGTTTTACCACCCAGAGAAGACTTCTTTCCATACAGAAAATACACTCCTGCGGCTATCCCGAGTATCAGGACCGCCGCCACGAGTATGTATGTCACCAAAGTCTTCCTGTTCATCTTTCGGATGTAATCTGACAAAGGTAATAAAAATAACGAAAAACCGACAGAGTTCTGCCGGTTCTTCGTAGTCCCTAGGCGAATCGAACGCCTATTTAAGGTTTAGGAAACCTCCGTTCTATCCGTTGAACTAAGGGACCATCGACTGCAGGAGAAGTCCCGCGGTCCTATTTCCAGAGCTGCCGATTATTACTCAGCGCTCTTCTCAATGATCTGACGTCCTCTATAGTAGCCGCACTCTGGGCATACTCTGTGGTACATTACTGTAGCACCGCAGTTAGGGCAAGTCGCAAGTGTAGGGACTGGAGCGAAATCGTGTGTTCTTCTCTTGTCTCTTCTCTGCTTTGAGAGTTTGTGTTTCGGATGTGCCATTTTACAATATTATTTTAATTATTTATTATTATCAACTTATATATCTTTATCAATCAGGGCCTTAAGCGCAGCGAAAGGGCTTTCCGTCCCGGCCTTCGGGGCCTCGGCGGCAGTCTCCTCGCGGCTCAGGTACTTGAGCGTCTCAGGATTGCACTCCCCTTCCGCGTGAACCTTCTGCATAGGTAGGGAGAGCAAGGTATAATCGTACACCGTCTGAGACAGGTCAAGGTCCGTATCCGCATCGCTCAGGTAGAGGATTTCCCTCTCTCCTTCCATTGGAAGCGGAGCTTCCGCAGGTTCCGGGCCGAACTTGACACTCAGTCTGGCGAAGTTCTTCACCGGAAGCGTGAGCGGCTCCAGACATCTGTCGCAAGGCAGTGTAAGCGTCCCTCTGATGCTGCAGTCCACACCGATGAACCCGTTCGCCTTTTCGACGGCAACTTCGACCGTGACGTCGGCATCGGAGATCTCGGAGTTTCCGAAGGCGCCAAAGAACTCTTCCCCAACTCTATAGCAGAATTCGCTTCTGCCTTGAGCCAATCCGTTCAAAGATATAATAAAGGGTTGCAAAGTTACAATAAATTTTCCTATAAACAATCTTCGCCGCCGTTTTTTCTCTTGCGCTCAAGCGGATCGAGCAGAACCTTGCGGATTCTCATATGATGGGGTGTAACTTCCACAAGTTCATCCTCCTGGATATACTCCAGAGCCTCTTCGAGAGAGAATTTTATGGCCGGAGGAAGCACAACTTTTTCATCGGAACCTGAAGCGCGGACGTTCGTAAGCTTCTTGGTCTTGCAGATATTGATGTTCAGATCCTTCTCGCGGGTATGCTCGCCTACGACCTGTCCGCCGTAGATTTCCTCGCCCGGCTCCACGAAGAAGCGGCCGCGGTCGAGAAGCTTGTTCATCGAATATGCGATGGCCTCACCTGTCTCGAGAGAAACGAGGGAGCCGTTGTTACGGCGCTCGATCTCACCCTTGTAAGGCTGGTAATCCTTGTAGCGATGCGCCACGATGGCCTCGCCCTGGGATGCGGTGAGAAGGTTGCTTCGGAGTCCCATAAGGCCTCTGGTAGGGATTTCGAACTCGAGCAGAGTACGGTCCCCGCGCGGTTCCATCCTCAGGAGGGCACCCTTGCGGCGGGTTGCAATCTCGATGGCGGCGCCAACATATTCCTCAGGAACCTCGATGGAGAGATCCTCGATAGGCTCGCACCTCTGACCGTTTATGGTCTTGTCCAGAACGCGCGGCTGGCCCACCTGGAGCTCGAAGCCCTCGCGCCTCATAGTCTCGATAAGCACTGAAAGATGAAGAACGCCACGTCCGTATACCACGAATGAATCGGCGCTCATTCCCGGCTTCACGCGGAGGGCGAGATTCTTCTCGAGCTCCTTCTCCAGACGCTCCTTCAGATGACGGGAAGTCACGAACTTGCCTTCCTTGCCGAAGAACGGGGAGTTGTTGATGCAGAAGAGCATGCTCATCGTAGGCTCGTCGACTGCGATAGGCGGAAGTGCCTCAGGGTTCTCGGCATCGGCGATGGTGTCGCCGATCTCGAATCCGTCGATACCGACCACTGCGCAGATATCGCCGCACTGGACTTCGTCCACGTTCTTCTTTCCGAGGCCGTCGAATACCATAAGCTGCTTGACTTTCTGCTTCTGAACCACGTCATAGCGCTTGCAAAGGCTTATGGCCTGACCGGAATGGAGGGTTCCCCTGGTGATGCGGCCCACTGCGATACGGCCTACGTAAGGAGAGTATTCAAGAGAAGATATCAGCATCTGAACCGAGCCTTCCTTGACTTCCGGTGCGGGAATGGCCTCGAGGATGACGTCGAGAAGAGGGGTGATGTCCTTTCCCGGATTCTTCCAGTCGAGGGACATCCAGCCCTGCTTGGCGCTACCGAACACGGTGCGGAAATCCAGCTGGTCGTCGTCAGCGTTAAGGTTGCACATCAGGTCGAAAACTTCCTCCTGAACCTCGTCAGGACGGCAGTTCGGCTTGTCCACCTTGTTCACTACGACTACCGGTTTCTTCTTCATTTCCAGTGCCTTCTGGAGAACGAAGCGGGTCTGCGGCATACAGCCTTCGAATGCGTCCACGAGCAGCAGCACGCCGTCCGCCATATTCAGCACTCTCTCCACCTCGCCACCGAAGTCACTATGTCCAGGAGTATCTATGATATTGATTTTGACACCCTTATAAATAACGGAGACATTCTTTGCCAGAATGGTGATGCCTCTTTCACGCTCCAGGTCGTTGTTGTCCAGAATCAGCTCTCCGAGGTTCTCGGGCTGACGGACAAGGTTCGCCTGATAAATCATTCGGTCCACGAGCGTAGTCTTGCCGTGGTCAACGTGGGCGATAATCGCAATGTTTCTAATGTCCTGCATAAATTCCTTTTATACCAAATCCTGCAAATTTACGCTTTTTTCACGAAACTGCAGTAATATGGCACTCTAAATCTACTATTTATCCTCACTATAACTCTCGTGGATATTCTGTACCATCCTCTGAACCAGACGGGTGCGCGCCTCGACGCTTGCCCAGGCGATGTGCGGACTGAAGTGGAAACGCTCCGGATGCCTTACGTGCATCAGAGGATTGTCCGCCGGCAGCGGCTCCACGGCGAAAACGTCCAGTCCCGCTCCGGCGATCACTCCGTTATCCACGGCTTCCGCCAATGCGGCCTCGTCCACGATATGTCCCCTGCCGACATTCACCAGAAAAGCCGAAGGTTTCATCAGAGCGAGCTCATCCCTGCCTATAAGTCCGCGGGTCCGTTCGTTCAGAGGAGCGTGAATGCTGACGATATCTGAGGTGCGAAGCAGTTCATCAAGCGGAAGGCTCGGATAGTCGGTACAGTGCGAAGTCCCTGATGTAGAATAGTATGCGACCTTCATTCCGAAAGCCTGTGCTACCTGAGCCACTCGGCTGCCGATGGCTCCCATTCCTATGATGCCTAATCTCATTCCGTCCACTTCGTGGAAGGAATTCTGCAGGATGGAGAATATCTCGCTGCGCGAATACCGGCCGTCCTTTACGCTGTCATCATAATACTGAGCGTGTCCCGCCAGGGAAAGGATATGCATAAAAGTAACCTGAACCACGCTCTCGGTGGAATACCCGGCGACATTGCGGACCACTACCCCGTGAGCCTTGCAGGCATCGAGGTCGATATTGTTCACGCCTGTGGCTGCTACGCAGACCAGACGCAGCTGCGGAGCCCTGTCCAGCAGTTCGGCCGTCACCCGGACCTTGTTCAGGAGCAGGACATTGCAGTCCGAAACCCTTTCCAGAGCCTCCTGTGGAGTGGAATTGGGATAGGAAACGAATTCGCCGAGTTCGGCAAAGGCCGCCAATGAGACATCGCCCATCGTGTCAGCATCAAGGAATACAAGTTTCATAATCATCAAAAACTGAAAAAGGCCGACTAAAAAGTACTTAGTCGGTCTTTTAAGGAGTGCGCGGGATGAGAGTCGAACTCACACGTCGCAATTGACACTAGCTCCTGAAACTAGCGCGTCTACCATTTCGCCACCCGCGCTCAAGGAATGGACTGCAAAGATACACATTTTTATCAAATGCGCAAATCAAACGAGAAACTCTTTTGCCAGCAGGATGTAATTATTCTTACCGTACTGCTGCGGCTGTCGATGACAATCTGCACATCCTCCAGGTCTTCAGCAGTCCAGTCATATCCCATATTCTCCAGATACACCCCCAGAGGGAAAACCGCACTGCCTCCCGAAATGAATTCCACTTCGAGTTCCAGCGCGGCCGACATCTGGCGGGGCAGCCGCTGGCGGTAAGTCCCGTCCTTGAGCCTGGAAGGAGAATGGCAGAATACTCCCTCCAGACTTTCTCCATACCGGTCATATCCGGCGGACAGGCTTCGCACCGTCAGGCTGCGGGCCTTTCTGGCCTCTGCCCCATTCAGACGTATATCCATCTCACAGAAATACTTATGTAATACCACAGTGTCCGTGACGGCCGCGCAGCGGGCGTCAATCAGAGACCTGTACATATAGATTTCCGGGCAGTCTTCCCCTTCGGGAATAATCCAGGAACCCTCGGGGCCGGGCTCCGCCCCCTGCACCACGCAGCATCTGAGCTTTTCTCTGGGAACCTCGAAACAGCTTCCTGCCAAATCCTCAACACTGCCTTCCCAAAGGAAGCCGTTCCCGGTATCCAGCATAACATCTACACGGCCCACATCAGAAGCCGGGACAAGGCTCAGAGTGCAGGGACAGGAGTCCCTGTCCTCCAATACTGAACAGGCCACCAGACTGAAGACGGCAAGCAACAGATACCCGACCCTTTTCGGTTCCAACACTGTCAGAATATATATATCAATGACAGGAGCAGTTCATTGGGACGGACGAAAGTCCGTTCCCCGCCTCCGGTAATCTGTCCGCAGACAGGACAGGCATAGACCGTGAAGCGGTTCAGCCCGCCCCAGAGACTGGCTCCGACTTCAAGATTAAAGTGCTTGTGCAGCATATAGGTATAGCCTGCGCCCAGCCCGCCGCCAAAACGTTCGCCTTCCTCCGTCTGCAGAGAGCGGATTCCGCCCTCGTTGTATTCCTGAGCCTGAAGCTTGGCGGAAACCCACCAGCCCGAGTGGATATGCCACGGCCAGAAGCGCGTTCCGAGCGAGAGTGAACGCTGACGCAGCTGCATCTGATCCTCTCCTCCGTTCTTCTGGAACGAGAAGGGATTGTACCTGGCCCCTGCATTCAGGGTCCAATGACGTGCCAGGCCCAATGAGGCCTCCAGATTGAGGGTTCCGAGCCTTGCGTAATCCAGGACATTGGTCGATACGGCCAGATCCTGAGCTCCTGCCTTGCCTGGCAGGAATGCCAGGCACAGGAGCAAAGTGATAAAGTGTTTCATAGTCTTCAATTTGCAGTTATCGCATTGAGTGATGCTATGTATGATTTGTGAAACTTATAGATTCGAGTAACGGTCGAAGGCTTCCTCGATATAGGATTCCATATCGGGATACTGCTTGAGCAGTCTTTCTTTCAGCGTGTCGAGGTCCTTGACGTCTTTTTCCAGAACCCTGAAGATCTTCGAGCGGTCGAGTCCCTTCTCGTCGAGGCTCATAAATATCTGGGGATGGAACCAATAGGAAGTTCCGCGGGCATAGGAGTCATCTCCGTAGCGTTCCCTGTACAGCATATTCTCCATATAATAGGCCCACATCTCGCCCACCTCGCAGTAACCGGCATTTCCGTCTTCGCCGTCGCCGTATACCGTATCCGATGACACATAGGAAGACAGGATATACACGATGAATTTGTCCCAATAGTTTTTTCCGACCTGGGCGAAATGACTTGCGTGTGCAAGTTCGTGGCAGGTACAGGCATATATGGAGGAGTAATCGTCATAGTACTTGAGACCCAGGGTGATGTCCGGGAGGAACACCTTCAGCAGTTCCTTGTAAGTGCCGAGGTATTTGTCAAGCAGGGAGGAGATGGCTCCGCTCGAAAGGAAGGCTCCCTGCTGGAGCATAGGGGTGCTGCTGTTCGCGATATCCTGAAAGAGCCATAACCTGGTGCTGGTAGGCGGGGCCTTGATGGTCATTCCCTCCTTGGAGCATTTGGTGATATATTCATACGCAGCATTGTTCACCACCGCCCTGCAGAAGAGCTTGCGCTCGGATTCCGCCGTTATGTTCAGGTCCACGCCCTCCGGAGAGTTCTTTCCCATAGTGGAGGTGGAAGCCGGAACGAGCAGAAGGTTGAAACCTATTGCGAAGCCCAGGGTGTTCTTGAATACCAGGCGGTAACGTATCTTGGTGTTATAGGATTTGTTTATCTGATAGTATCCTTCTTCGTCCGTATATGCGTGGGAGAATTTGACGAAGGAATTGCAGGACACCCTCACTCCCGCCACTCCGACGGGTTCTCCGTTATTGTATTCAGAATCCTCTATGGTTATGCGGCCCTGCGGCTTGGCATTCTCGTCCCTTGTGAAAGGCAGGTACAGGTCTGCATTGCCCGTGAGGCGGTACGCCTCCTGTTCGACAAGGTTCCAGTCGATGTCATCTGCTCGTGTAGTCTTGTCATTCTCAGCGATATAGCACTTGTCCAGGACTTCGTACTCTATTCCTTCCGGGTATTCGAACTCCGGAGAGACGACGGCGTACTGCCAGGTAATCTCCCCTTCGGAGAGACTCGGATCGTGATAATAGTCTCCGTCCTTTACTATTTCATAATCGAGAGGATGGTCCATCATCACGACTCCGGCATTGACCAGGGCGTCATACTGCTCCTCGTCACGGGGAAGAAAACGCACGTAAATGTCCGTGGCATTGATATTTACGCGTCCAGCCTTCTCGGGATAGACGGAGCGCACGGCAGCCTCGACGTTGTCAATGGAATACGGATCTTCCAGTTTGTCACCGAGAACGATCATCTCGTGTGAAACTTCATTCACACCTTCATCGTCTTCTGTAGGGATTCGCTCTGTGGGATCACAGGCCAGGACTGGCAGTGCCAGCAGGAATGTCAATATGAATCTTCTCATAGCCAACAGTTTTTTGTTGATGCAAAGGTACGGTGAAGTTAGCATTGACACACCAGAGATGTAAAAAAAAGAAAAAAACGCAGTTTCCTGCGTTTTCAAAGGGGGTTCCCGGAAGGGGGAAGCGGATATTTTTCCGAAAAAATCAGAAAACTGTGACGGTTCTCTTCTCTATGGCGGACATCAGGGCGTTCGCGAGACGGCTCACGCCAAAACGGAAGAGTCCCCTGTTTATCCATTCCTTCCCGAGGATCGAAGCGACGATGGCATAATAGCTTACGGCATCAGAAGCCGAAGATATGCCTCCGGCGGCCTTGAAGCCCACCTTGCGGCCGGTCTTCTCATAGAACTTGCCGATGCACTGGCACATTATGAATGCAGCTACCGGAGTGGCGTTCACGCTGACCTTTCCTGTGGATGTCTTGATGAAATCAGCGCCCTCCTCCATAGCCAGGAACGATGCCTGGGCGATGGCCTCGGGATTGACCAGGACTCCGGTTTCCAGAATGACTTTCAGGAGGACAGTCCTTCCATTGGCTGCTGCCACCTTGTCAACTGCGGCGCGGATCTCACGGATCTCGCGGCGTGCCGACTCGTAGTCTCCAGCGAGGAATGCGTTGAGCGCCAGCACGATGTCGACTTCGTCAGCTCCGTTCTCGACTGCGAGCTCGCACTCGCGGACCTTGACTTCGAGAAAACTCTGGGAGTCAGGGAAGCAGGCGGCGACTGCGGTCGCGTGGAGATCGGTGTTCTCGCGCTGAGCGGCTACGACGGATGCGAAGTTAGGGAACACGCAGACGGATGCCGGCAGAGGATATTGAGGGTAATCCTTGCTGAGCGAGTTCACTTTGCGTACAAGTCTGGTTACGGACTCCACAGTATCGGAACTGTGAAGCGAGGTGACGTCCATCAGGCTGAAACAGTCTTTCAGGACAGCATCGGACACGAGGCTCGCGGAGTTTGCCGCAAGCAGGTCCAGACGCCTTCCAATATCCTCCAGATCAGGAGAATACGAGTATTTTTCAAGTAAATCGTACATATGCTATTGTTCTGCAATTCTTCTAGTTCCCGGCTGCACTGCAGTTTCCTGTGGAATCTGCGGGCCTTTTACCGGCGCTACCCTGAGTTTCAGAGAATCCGTCAATGTGGAATCCGCCTGATCGGAGCCGGTCAGAGTGGAGTCCGGTGCCGTCTTTTCCGCAGGCAGCTCGACATTGTACCTCGGCACATCGAAGACGAGTCTCATAAGGCTGTCCAGAGATATGTCGGTCAATGACTTATACTGCGGCGCGGTGTCTTTCGCCCTCTCGAGCATCTCGAGAATCTCCTGAATGCGGTTGGCGGATTCGCCGAGGTCCTTGCTCTTTGCGGTGAGGCGGGCGGAGGTCTTCTTGAGGATGCGGCTGAAACGCTCCGGATCATTCAGATAATATTCCACGCTGGCCCTGTAGTCCGCGGAAGTGTAACCGTAAGACTCCAGAACTGTCTCATAGAAGTCGGTCGTATCCGCCTGAGAGCGGTACTCCGTCTTCAGGTCAGCCCAACGGTCCGCAAGATACAGCTCCTCGTAAATCCGCGACAGCTTGCCGCGAGGTATGATCTTGTCCTTCCCGCCTCCGCAAGCAAGCAGACAGGAAAGGGCCAAGGCCAATGCGAGGGTATGTACCGCGAGACGTTTCATTATCTGAGGACGGCGCCGTATTCGTTCGTAAATGTGGAGAGAAGTTTGGAAACCACCTTCTCCACCTCTGCATCAGTAAGGGTATGATCCTGATCCTGAAGGACAAAGCCCATTGCATACTGCTTCTTGCCGGCAGGTATCTTGTCGCCTCTGTAGACGTCGAACAGTGTCACGCTCTTCAGAAGCTTCTTCGCCACGCG
>CAVCSJ010000047.1:0-14719 GCA_963604895.1 bacterium | reverse complement strand
GGGGCTTGGGGAGAACTCTCCCCAATATAGTCTTTCGTGCCGCCTAATTTTATGCGTACGCATAAAATTAGGCGGCACCCTTCCCCAAAGGTGCCGCCCGGTATATAAAACGAACTTAACAAATAGACACGAAATGTTTCTTTCAGATGTCTGATGCAAATGTAGGCACTTTATTTCAATATCCAAACTTTTTCTTTAGAAAATTTAAAACGATTTTCGCTTAAAATTTTTAACTCATTGAAAGACTTGACTATATATCAAAAAGAATTTTTTCGTTTCAATCGAAATTTTCAGTTTCGACCCCGGCTTTTCGCCCGAAATACTCCGCCCCCCGGAAAAACAACCCTCTGGCGCCCGGAGAATAATATGACGCGACTGTCGCTCCCGACCTCATAATTCTTATACTAATTTGAGTTTATTTTAAAAATAATGCTAATTTTGCATTCGAACACTAAAATTAGCATCAATATGAGAGCACTCATAAATCAACTCGTGACGACGCTGCTTGCAGTGTCTCTGCCACTTACCGCCCATGCCGGCGAGTGGATACGCATAAACCAGGTCGGCTACCTTCCCGACGCATCGAAGGTCGCGGTCTACATCAGCAACGACTCCGCCTCCCACGAAATTACGTCATTCACAGTCATTGACGCCGAGACCGGCAACACAGTCTACACCTCGGCCCCGGACGACATCCGCAATACCGGAGCTACAGGAGAACTCACATCCACATTCAGACTGAACTTCTCGAACGTGACAGACGAAGGCACATACTTCATCGTCGCGAACGGAGTGAAATCACCTCAGGTCAGGATAAATACCCACGTCTATGACGGCAGCGCCGACTTCGTCCTGAACTATATGCGACAGCAGCGCTGCGGCTGGAACCCATTTATGAAGGACAGCTGCCACGTCCACGACGGCTACATCCGCTACCATCCGACCAAGGAAGGTCAGCACATCGATGTCCGCGGCGGCTGGCACGACGCTTCCGACTGCCTTCAGTACACCACCACTTCCGCAAACGCCATCTACCAGATGATGTTCGCCTACCAGCAGAACCCTGAAGCCTTTGGAGATGAATACCTTGCAGACGGCACAAAGGGCAGTGACGGAATTCCCGACATCATAAACGAAATCTACTGGGGCCTCGACTGGCTCGACAGAATGAATCCCGAACCGGGCGAATTCTATAACCAGATAGCTGACGACCGCGACCACGTGGGAATGCGATTCCCGGCAAAAGACCACGCCGACTACGGCTGGGGCCCGAATCTCGGCCGTCCTGTCTATTTCATCACCGGTGAACCTCAGCAGAGATACAAGGGCCTGAACGCCACACAGGGAGCCGCCAGCACCGTCGGAAAATTCGCCTCCGACTTCGCCCTCGGCTCCAGAATCCTCGCCCCGTTCTATCCGGAATTTGCGAAAAAGATCGGTGAAAAAGCCGCAGGTGCCTATCAGATGGGCATCGACAAGCCGGGAGCCTGCCAGACCGCATCCGTGGTGTCCCCTTATATATATGAAGAAGACAATTGGGTGGATGATATGGAGCTCGGCGCAGTGGAAATGTACCACAAGACCGGCGATGCGAAATACCTTTCACAAGCCATAGAATACGCCAGAAGAGAACCGGTTACACCTTGGATGGGCGCCGACAGCGCAAGACATTACCAGTGGTATCCGTTTATGAATGTGGGACATTACCATCTCGCCAAGGACGGCAACGCCAAAGTCTCACAGGAATTCATACGCAATATGCGTTCAGGCATCGCCCGCACCTTCGAGAAGGCCGACGGCACCCCGTTCCTCTACGGAATTCCGTCCATCTGGTGCTCGAACAACCTCACCACCGCGATGCTCACCCAGTGCATTCTCTACCGCCAGATCACAGGCGACGAGACCTATAAGGAAATGGAAGGTGCTCTGAGAGACTGGCTTATGGGCTGCAATCCTTGGGGTGTAGCTATGATAGTGGAGCTTCCGGGAGCGGAAGTCTATCCTACCCAGCCGCATTCCTTCATCCCTAAGTTCGAACTCGGCAACACCACCGGCGGCCTCGTGGACGGCCCGGTCTACAGAACCATCTTCGAAAGCCTGAAGGGTGTGAATATGGAGGGCGGCATCAACTATATGGACGTCCAGCCGGGAGTGATGGTATATCACGACAGTATTCACGACTACTCGACAAACGAACCTACTATGGACGGCACCGCGTCCCTCACTTTCCCGCTCTCGGCCTACGAAAAGGAAGGGGCGATGCTCCGGGGCAGAGAGGAAAATGAATACGGCGTCGTCACCCGCGTGAACACGAACGAGAAGAAAGTCTATCTCGTGTTCACCGCCCATTTCAGCAAGGCTGACAAAGGTCATTTCGAGAACTTCGACGGCGTAGTCCCGATACTCAACATATTGAAATCCAAAGATGTAAAGGGCTCGTTCTTCCCGACCGGCGAGTGCTTCCGCCAGAGCAAGTACAAAAGTGCCATCCGCCGCATAATCCGCGAAGGCCACTATCTCTCGGGACACTCCGACAAGCACCTGCAGCTCTGCAGCGGAAAGAAAAACCTCGTGACCGCCGACTCGCTCATTGCCGACATACACAATATGGAAGCCGAGATTGGCCGTTTCGGCCTGCAGAAAGAGCAGTTCCGCTGGATGATTCCGCCGTATGAGAATTGCAACGGCTTCTCCGCCGGCATCCTCAAGGGTCTGGGTTTCCAGCTTGTGAATCCTACTCCGGGGCTCGTGACCAGCAGCGACTGGATGGGCGTGGGCGCTCCGGGCTACAAGAGCGCGGAGACGATGGTTCAGAACATCTGGGATTTCGATGACAAGTACGGCCTCAACGGCGCGGTGATTCTGCTCCACGCGATGAATTACCCGGACAGGACCGCGGAGGACAGAGTCTACAACCATCTGGATGAAATAATCGACGGCCTGCGCGAGCGCGGCTATAGTTTCGGCACTTTCAAAGAGTTATAGATTATGGCAGTATTGGCAATAGATCTGGGCGGAACCAAAGCCCTGGGTGCCATCTTTGACGGCGCCGGCAACAAGGTGATGGAGGAAATCCGGTACCTCAACGGTGCCGGCGGAGATGAAGCGGGTGAGATCGTCGCAAGACTTACCGGCTCACTCATAGATTCTTACGATGGGGAAAACATCGAAGCCATCGGCGTATGCGTTCCCGGAATCGTCTACTCTAAGGACAACACCGTCTGGGCTCCGAACATCCCCGGCTGGAACAAATATCCGCTGAAAAAGCGAATCTGCGAAGTCGCGGGACCGGACATAGCCGTCGCCATAGAAAGCGACCGCACCTGCTACATTCTCGGAGAAGTGTGGAAAGGTGCCGCAAAAGGCTGTGAAAATGCTATTTACATTGCGGTCGGCACCGGCATCGGAATGGGCATCCTCGTAGACGGAAGGATACTTCACGGCGCGAACGACATTATCGGCGCGGGCGGCTGGATGGCCCTCCAATACCCTTACGTCGAGGAGTATATCCCGACCGGCTGCTTCGAATACTACGCTTCCGGCAACGGCATCGCAACGCAGATCCGCAAGGCCCTGCGCTGTGCGCGCAACTACTCCGGAGTGCTGAGTCTCAAGCCGATAGACCAGGTGAACTCGCACGACGTCTTCGCCGCGTACGCCGAGGGTGACCATCTCGCGACCAAAGTGCTCGACAAGGCGGTCGAGATGTGGGGCATGGCCGCGGCCAATGTGGTGAGCCTCTTCAACCCGGAGAAGGTGATTTTCGGCGGCGGAGTTTTCGGGCCTGCCGGCCAATTCCTGGGTCGGATTTACGATGAAGCCTGCAAATGGGGGCAACCTATTGCTATGCAGGATGTCAAATTCTGTGTGTCTGAAGTTCAGGGAGAAGCCGCGCTGTACGGTTCGGCATTCCTGGCAATAAAGGCCGCAAATGCGGAATAATAAATGATTTTTTATGTCTAAAGGATATTCAACTTCTAAAGTATTTATCGCCGCCTGCGCGGGAATGTCGTTCTTCGGAATGACAATGCTCTCATTGGCTCCCATCCTCGGAAAACTGAACGAGCTGGTGGCAGGGGCAAACGCCCTCCCGGCCACGATGTCGCTGGGCATCCTTCTGGGAACCGTAGTTTTCGGTCCCGTTGTCGACCGCTTCGGCTACAAATGGCTGATGGTCATAGCCTCCGTCCTTGCTCTCGCCGGAGTGCAGGGCCTTGCCAATTTCCAGGAAATAAGCCTGCTGCACATCTCCATCTTCTGCCTGGGCTTCGGCGGCGGAGTCCTGAACGGAGAGACAAACGCCCTTGCTTCAGACATTTATGACGATGACAAGAGAGGTGGTCGGATAGCATTGGTCGGCGCCTTCTACTGCATCGGAGCGCTGGCCTGGACCTTTATGAACCTTTTTACTGAAGACTTCACCATCCCTCTGAACATAGTTTCGGTAGTGATGGCAGTTTCCATAATATACTTCATCTGCATCGGCTTCCCGGCAGCGAAGCCTGCGGAATCTGTGGGACTGAAAAAGAGTCTGGGACTCTTCAAGTACCCTGCACTGCTGCTTCTGGCGCTGGTTCTCTTCTTCGAGAGCGGTTTCGAAGGGGCTCAGGGCAACTTCAGCGCGCTGTTTATGGTGGAAGGGAAAGGATTGGACGCGACAGCGGCCAAGTTGGCTATGACGCTTTTCACTATCGGAATGGTGGCGGGAAGGCTTCCGCTCGGCAAGGTGCTCGCGCGCTTCGGCAATCTCGGCTCGCTTTACACTTATCTGGGAATCGGGCTCGTGGGCGTGCTTCTGCTCGCTTTCGCTTCCGCGACTCCGGCGTGGGCTTATATTGCGTTGATACTCATTGGTTTCGGCATAGCGGCAACATATCCGGTAATATTGAACTATGTCGGCAGCGCGTTCCGCGAACAGTCGGGTACCGCGATGTCCATAGCGCTTTTCGTCGGCCTGCTCGGGCAGTTCACCTGTAACAAGATTGCAGGAGTTTCCTTCGATGCCGGAGCGTTCTGGGCACTCCCGGCTCTGCTGGTGGCTGCCGTGGTCTGTATGATGATCATCGCCCCGATCGCCGTGAAGTCGGCGTCGAAAGTTAAGAAATAGCAATAAATTATAATTAATACAAACCAAATAAATTATCTTATAACATGTTAGCACAACAATGGAAAAAGAACGCCATCACAGTGATGGATGAAATCGAGTCTACTCAGATGGAGCAGATCAAGAAAGTCGCAGAGGTTATGGCAGACTGCATTCAGTCGGGTCACCTTATCCACACTTTCGGCTGCGGCCACGCAAACCTTCCTATCGAGGAGATGTACCCGAGAATCGGCGGTATCGTGGGCTTCCACCCGCTTTGCGAGCTTCCGCTCACATTCTTCACCCACATTGTAGGTGAAATGGGTATCAATCAGTTCCTCTGGCTCGAAAGGGAAGAGGGCTACGGCCAGGCCATTATGTCCAGCTGGAATTTCGAAAAGGAGGATATGGTATGGATTTTCTCCCACACCGGCGTGAACGCAGTGAACATCGATGTAGCCAATGAGGCTCACAAGAGAGGAATGAAAGTCATCGTCTGTGGCTCTGCAAGCCGTACCGGCGACAAGAAACCGCGTCATTCGGGCGGAAAGAACCTCTTCCAGATCGCAGACTATGTAGTCGATACCTGCTGCCCTCTCGAGGACGCTTCAGTTCCGCTCAAGAACCATTTCGACAAGATCGGCCCTCTCTCCACAATGGCTTCCGTAACCTGCGTATGGATGATAATCACCACGGTATGCGAGATTCTGGCTGACCGCGGCGTGAAACTGCACATCAATCCTTCGCACAATGTTCCTGGCGACACCACCGCAAGGGAGCGTCTGGACGATGCCATCAAGGCCTATAAAGAAAGCGTGCAGAGGTGCTAGAAGAGAAATATAAAATACTTCGGGGCGGGAAAGTCCTGACCGGCAGCGGATTCCGCGTCGCGAACGTGATCGTGAAAGACGGAGTCATCGCCGATGTCACGGACAGTCCCGTCGAAATCGAAGGAAGTGAAACTGTCGATGCCTCCGGGATGTATGTCGTTCCTGGAGGTATCGACATTCATATTCACGGAGGCGGAGGACACGAGTTCATCGAGGGAACTGAGGAGGCTTTCCGGGCTGCGGTGCAGGCCCACGCCTATTACGGAATGACTTCCATTCTGCCCACTCTTCCGGCCTGCCCGGTGGAGAAGATTCAGAAGGGCATAAGCATCTGCGAAAAGCTTATGGCGGAGCCGGACAGCCCGATTCTGGGACTTCATCTGGAGGGACCATATCTGAATCCGTCTAAAATCGGAGCCATTATCCCTGAATATGTTACGCCTCCGATAAAGGAAGACTACGAGAGCCTTCTCGGCAGCACCTCGGTCATAAAACGCTGGGATGCCGCTCCAGAACTTCCGGGAATAGCAGAATTCGGAAAATGCCTTTCGGAACACGGCGTACTGGCTTCCATAGCCCATACAGTAGCGGAGTATCCGGAGGTGAAGAAGGCCTACGATGCCGGGTTCACTCACGCCACGCATTTCTACAACGCTATGACGAGCGTGCACAATGTGCAGGAATACAAGCACGAGGGCACGGTGGAGAGCGTTTATGCGATTCCGGATATGACGGTGGAGGTGATTGCTGACGGGAAGCACGTTCCACCTGTGATTCTGAAACTCATCTGGATGATTAAAGGCGCGGAGCGCACTGCTCTCGTCACCGATGCATTGGGCTGCAGTGCAAGCACTTCCACATTCATCTTCGACCCGCGCGTGGTCATCCACGACGGAGTCTGCAAACTTGCCGACCATTCGGCTCTCGCCGGCAGCATCGCCACTATGGACCGTCTGGTTAAGACCGCCACGCAGGCGGGCATTCCGTTTGCCGATGCCGTGAGGATGTCTTCGGAAACTCCTGCCCGCATCCTTCACGTGGATGACCGCAAGGGCAGCATCGCCCCCGGCAAGGACGCCGACATCGTATTTTACGACTCAGACATTTCGTTACGCTTCGTGATGCAGCGCGGACGTATCGTCCGCAACGAGCGGAAAGAGTAACCGAAAGGAAGACAAATAGTTATGGAAGAAACACCTATTGAGCGCATAAAGGAGATCCGCGAAAGGCAGCGCACTTATTTCCACAGCGGAGCGACGCTTGACGTCAGGACCAGAAAAGAGAAGCTGAAGCTCTTCGAAAAGGCGGTGCAGAAGTGGGAGAAGCCGCTCTGTGACGCTCTATGGAAGGACCTGCACAAGTCATACGAGGAGGCATATCTCACAGAAGTCAGCATTCTGCTCGGTGAAATCCGCACCCATATCCGCAAGATAAACAGATGGGCGAAGCCTCAGTGCAAATTTACACCGCTGAAGCTCTTTCCTTCTTCCAGCAAGATTATTTCCGAGCCTCTCGGCACGGCACTTATAATTTCCCCGTGGAACTATCCTGTGCAGCTGCTCCTCGCTCCGCTTGTGGGAGCGATTTCATCCGGCTGTACGGCAGTTCTCAAGCCGTCACCTTACGTTCCGACGGTTTCGAAAGTCATAGAAGATATGATTCACGAGACGTTCCCTGAGGAATATGTCGCTGTCGTTCAGGGACATAGGGACGTCAATACTGCTCTTCTCGAGCAGCGCTGGGATATGATTTTCTTTACCGGGAGTCCTATCCTGGGCCGCACCGTGATGACGGCCGCAGCCAAGAATCTTACTCCGGTAGTTCTCGAACTCGGAGGCAAGAGCCCGTGCATCATCGACAGGGATGCGGACATTAAGATCGCTGCCAGGCGTGTGGCCTGGGGAAAGGCCCTCAATGCAGGCCAGACCTGCATCGCCCCGGACTATCTGATGCTCCACGAAGATATAAAAGACGAGTTCCTCGCCGCTCTGCGCACGGAATTCACAGCCCTTCTCGGCGAAGACCCTCAGAAGAGCCGCCATTTCGTGAGAATCGTCAGCGACAAGGCCTTCGACCGTCTGAGCGGGTATCTTAAAGACGGTAAAGTGCTTTCCGGCGGCCATACGGACAGGTCTGACCGCTATTTCGAGCCGACCGTGCTCGACGGCGTGAGTCCTCAAAGCCCGATAATGCAGGAGGAGATTTTCGGTCCGATTTTCCCTGTGCAGACATTCAGGGATCTCGACGAGGTGATAGAGTTCGTGACTTCCCGCGAGAAGCCGCTCGCGCTGTACTACTTCGGCAAGAACGGAGATAAAGTGCTGAAACACACCTCTTCAGGCGGCGCCTGCATCAATGACACCATTATGCACATAGTAAACGAGAAAATGCCTTTCGGCGGCGTCGGCAATTCAGGAATGGGCAGCTACCACGGCAAACTCAGTTTCGACGCATTCACTCACCGTCGCGCCGTGATCACCACTCCGACCTGCCTCGACGTCCCGTTCCGCTATATGCCGTACTCGATGTTCAAGCTCGTGAAAAAGCTTCTCTAGCAGATATTTAATTGGCCGCCCGGACGGGCGGCCATGCGGGACTTGCTGAAGCGCTTAGCACCGCTACTCCGAAGAAGGCTGAGAGTCGGGGATATGATATTCGTGGCCGGGTAGGCCGATGATTCCCCAGAGATGCTTGGCGTAGATGTAGCCGTGATTTTCGTAATAGCGGGCGTGCCAATCCATTGCGGTACGGAAACGCTCCCACCGTTTGGTCTCCGGCGTGCACCACTGGACTTCACTCAGAGCAGCCAGACGCGGCAGCAGCATATATTCCAGATATTCATTCGTGGACACCACATCGCACCAGAGATTGCCCTGTACACCTATTATGTGTTTCGACGCCTCTTCTGACAGACCCTCACACGGCTCATAATCATAAACAGAATTCACCGAAACCGTTCCGTTCAGAGCGATGGGTTCGTGTTCACGGTCATCGCTCTGGCGAAAATCCAGATAGCAATGTTTGATCGGGCTCATAATGGCATTCAGACCGCGCTCAGCGGCACGTTTTCCACCTGAAGTTCCCCTCCAGGACATTACAGTCGCCGTACTGTCAAGCTCCCCGTCCAGAATTTCATCCCAGCCTATAATCTTGCGGCCGCGCTCCTCAAGCATCTTCTGGACCCTGCGGGTGAAATAATTCTGAAGCAGCTGGGCATCAGAATATTCATCGCTTGTCAATCCTTCATCCTTGAGACGCTTCTGGCATTCAGGGCAATTGTCCCACCTTTCACTCACGCACTCGTCGCCGCCGATATGGATATATTCGCTCGGGAAAAGCGGAAGAACCTCATCGAAAATGTCTGAAATGAAATCGAATATCTCATCGTTACCGATACAGAGATTTTCCTTCCCCAGACCCTTGCTGCGCGGCCCCACGACATTCACGACCTTATACGGTCCTCCGGTACAGCCGAGCTGCGGATAAGCCGCGAGGGCGGAAGTCATATGCCCCGGCATATCGATCTCCGGAATCACGGTGATTCCCAGAGAGGAGGCATAAGCCACGACATCCTTTATATCTTCTTGAGTATAAAACCCTTCGTATTTGATTTCGCCCACCAGATTCGGATCTTCCACCGAACGCGAGCCGATATCTCCGAAAGCCCCGACCTCTACCAGACGGGGATGTTTCTTTATCTCGATTCTCCACCCGTGGTCATCGGTAAGATGCCAGTGGAAACGGTTCAGCTTATAGAAAGCCATAATATCCAGGACTTTCTTGACCTCGTCCGTAGTATAGAAATGCCTCGCGCAGTCCAGCAGCAGACCGCGATAAGAAAAGCGGGGCTCATCGGAAATCTCGCAGCAGAGCAGCGCATCGCCGTCTTCAGTCGTAATCTGTTTCAGAGTCTGACGGGCGTATCGCTCCCCAGCTTCGCTGCCGGCCTTCACGACGGCCTTGCGAGGCGTAATCCTCACCGTATAAGCCTCGGGAGCCATCTGATTGTCTATCACATAGGTAACCTCTCCTTTGGAGAGAGGGTACACGCCCTTCCCGGGAGTCATCTCCCGCGGGCAAGGGATAATGTCAAGAGTATTTTCAGGACCGGAGGCGCAAGAGGCAAGTGAAAATGCAAGAGCCATAACGGCAAGAGTAAGTGCGGGTCTCATTAAATCGTAATTTTGTTCTTTTTATAGAGGGCGCGGTAGTCCTTGGGGGTTTTGCCCTTCTTGGCCTTGAAAGTGCGGTTGAAATTCGAAAGATTGTTGAAACCGCAGGACTTGCAGATATCCGCAATCTTCTCGTCGGTATCGATAAGACTGCGCGCGGCATTCTTCAGCTTCAGGTCGATATGATACGTCGAAAGAGTCACACCCATCTTCTGCTTGAACGTACGGCTCAGCGCAGTAGGACTCATCCCCGCAAGCTTGGAAAGATAAGTCAGGTTCACCTCCTCGCTCGTATAATTGTCCTTGAGATAATCCGCCACAATATCGATAGCATCCTTGTCCTTCTTGACCACCGGCACCACCTCAGGCTCAGGACTCGTCGTAAGCTGCCTTGCAGGAGCCAGGGAAAGGATGTGCAGCATCTTCTGGAAAAGCAGGAACTGCTCGAACCCGTTCTGCTCAGAAGCAATGGAATTCAGCAAGTTATAAACATCCATAATGGTATCCATACCGAACACGAGCCCGTGACGGGACTTCTCCAGCATCTTGTGGATGGACTCATACTGCTTCTTTCCGATAAAATTCCCGTCGAACAGATTCGCCGAAAAATGTATGGTAATC
The DNA here is from genome assembly GCA_963604895.1 of bacterium. Classification (GTDB taxonomy): domain Bacteria; phylum Bacteroidota; class Bacteroidia; order Bacteroidales; family UBA932; genus Cryptobacteroides. The sequence continues at coordinate 4,013 of CAVCSJ010000047.1, read as the reverse complement.
TCGCGCACATCTGCAGAAGTACAGTTTCCCTGCTCCCAGACGTGTTCGATATTCTCTCCTATCATAGTCAGATCATATTCTCCGATCTCTTCAGCGCTGTCTCTCACAACTCTGCGCACACCTTTGCCGTGCTGCACGAAATTCAGCTCCACCGTCTTGTGACGATGGATGGGATAGGTAAATGTTCTTTTATGGCGCTCCACGATCCGGAGGCAATCTTCGGCTGAGAGCTCAGCCTTCACTGTTACAATCGGTGACATATCCGTGCTACTATATATATGGTTAATATTTTGGTTAGTAAGTTTTTATCATTGGGCTCTGCAGAGCCTTGCGCAGCTGCTCGTCGTAGCGCAGACGTACCTGCACCCCGGCCTCCTGGAAATAATAGCGGACCGCTATCTCCTCCTCGATGAAAGGAATGATCTCATCCTTCTTCAGTCGCAGGAAGGTCTCCTTGTCCATATCGAGAGCCTTGCCCAGAGCCTCGAGCTCAGAGGACATCGCATCTTCAAGTCCTTCACGCCCAAGCTCTTTCTTCATCTGATCGAAAAGTGTCCGCGCACTTGAGCGGTAATCGAACGTCTCGCCCTGAGCGAACTTTATGAAATTCTCGTACTCCTCGTCCGAGAGGTGGAATTCTTCTACAGGAGCGATGGACTCGTGCCTGCGCACGAAGTCCAATGCGAAATGGTCCACTACCCCGTTCACCACGAGCGAATAGGTGAGACGGCTGTAGTCCTTGCCCTCGATAACGACATCCGGAGTGATGCCGCCGCCGTCACGGACGATGCGTCCGTGAGCCGTATGGAACTCGTGGGTAAGCGAATCAGCTATATGGCCCACACTTCCGTCCTCATTGCGGTGACTGTAATCTATGGCCTGTACGCAGCGGCCGCTCGGGGTGTAGTATTTTGCGGTGGTGACTTTCAGCGAACCGTTATACGGGAGCGGACGGATGGACTGCACGAGGCCCTTTCCGAAGGAACGTGTGCCCATAATTGTGGCCCTGTCCATATCCTGAAGGGCTCCGGATACTATTTCAGAAGAAGAAGCCGTCCCGGAATCCGTCATAACTATGATAGGAATCTGAGTGTCAATCGGTTCCGTAGTGGTCTTGTATTCATAGTCACGGGTGTTGCCGTTACCCTTCTGGGTAACTATGAGGGAGCCGCGAGGCACAAAAAGCGATACTATATTGACTGCTTCCTGAAGCAGTCCGCCTCCGTTGCTGCGAAGGTCGAGCACGAGACGCTTCGCCCCCTGCTGCTTGAGAGAGAGTACGGCGGCGCGCACTTCGCTGGAAACATTGGCCGTAAAGCCGGTCTGGGAAATGTAACCGGTGGTGTCATCCACCATTCCGTAGTATTCCACGTCCGGCAGATGGATTCTCTCGCGGGTGACGGTGACGTCATCTGTGGCTCCCGTGCGGACGTGCCTGGTCGTGAAGACCACGGTAGTGCCTGGCTTGCCCTTCATCTTGTCGGTGCATTCGGTGGCGGTGAGTCCCTTCACGGAGACGCCGTCGATGGCGGTGATCTCATCGCCCGCCACGAAGCCGAGCCTTGCGGCCGGGGAATTGCGGTAAGGTTCAGATATTATGATATTTCCGTCGGTGTCAGGCTTATAGATGACGGCTCCGAATCCGCCATAGGACTTGCTGAGCAGCATCTCCAGGTCTTCCTGTTCCTCGTCCGGGATATAGACGGTGTAAGGGTCCAGGCTTTCGAGCATCGCGTCTATTCCGGCGCGTTCGATGCGGTCCAGAGGGAGTGAATCCACATAAGACGCATTGAGTTCCTTGAGTATGGCATTCTGTATTTCCGTCCACTGCCCGAGTTTGAAGTTTGTGGTCTGGGCTACGGCAGATGTGCTCAGGGCGATGCCGAGCACGATGACTGATACAAATTTCTTCATAATGCTATTATAAACGCCGGAATGTATTCAAATTCCGTTCCGCTAAGGTACGAATAACTTATCATTTTAGTACAAGTTTGCGGTTGATTTATGTGAAAATATACTATATTTGTGTTCCATCTCGTTATTTATGAAGATCATTTTCGCTACATCGAACCGCGGAAAACTCCGCGAAGCAGGAGAAATATTGGGCGAAGGCTTCAGCCTGAGCACGCCGGCAGAGTTCGGCATCACGGAAGACATTCCAGAAACGGGCAATACATTGAAAGAGAACTCTCTGCAGAAGGCGGAGTACATCCATTCGCGCACTGCTCTCGACTGCTTTGCAGACGACACCGGCCTCGAAGTCGATGCGCTCGGCGGGGCTCCGGGAGTGCGCACGGCGAGGTACGCGGGCGAAGGTCACGACTTCGAGGCCAATATGGACAAGCTCCTGCACGAGCTCTCCGGCCTCGAAACACCCGGGCATAGGCGCGCAAGATTCCGCAGCGTGGTAACTCTGATCATCGGTGATGAAATTCATTATTTCGAAGGCACGCTCGAGGGCTGGATCGCTTTCGAAAAGGCCGGCTGCGGAGGCTTCGGCTACGACCCTGTCTTCATCGCCGACGAGTATCCGGACCGCACTCTCGCGGAGATTCCGGAGGAAGCAAAGAACGCCATTTCGCACAGGGGCAAGGCTCTGAGAGCTATGGCGGCGTGGCTGCACGAACATAGAAAACAGAACGGAACCGATTAATAATCAGGGCGGTGCGCCACGCCGTCCGGCACTTTAAAACTAATTCCTATGATTTCAGAAGCATACATAAACCAAGTCGTCAAGGAGATTTTCGAAGAAGTCAGCTTCGCATCGGACCCGGCAGGTTTGTATGACCCGCTCCGCTATATGCTGAACATCGGCGGAAAACGCATCCGCCCGAAGCTCTGCATCCTCGCCTATTCCATCTTCAAGGACGACCTCTACGACGATATCGTGGAGCCTGCGCTCGCGCTCGAGATATTCCATTCCTTCACCCTTCTTCACGACGACATTATGGACCGTTCGGATTTGCGCCGCGGCCAGCCTACCGTTTGGAAGAAGTGGGGCGAGGACACGGCCATCCTTTCGGGCGATGTAATGAACATAGAGAGTTTCAGGAGGATGTCTTCGGTACCCGAACAATATCTGGGCAAGGTCCTGCCGCTTTTCGTGGCTACGGCCGCGCAAGTGTGTGAGGGTCAGCAGTATGATATGGAGTTCGAGAATGAGCAGCAGGTAAGTATGGGCAGCTATATGAAGATGATAGGTCTGAAGACCGCCGTGCTTCTGGCCTGCTGCGCGAAGATCGGCGCCATTATGGGCGACGCTTCAGATATGGACGCCGACTTTATGTACGAGTATGGTTATCAGCTCGGTCTGGCATTCCAGGTGGCTGACGACTATCTCGATACTTACGGCGATGAGTCTGTTTTCGGCAAGCCGATCGGCGGCGACATCGTCAACAATAAGAAAACCTGGCTGCTTACGCGCGCCCAGGAGAAGGATGAGGACCGGAGCGAGCTGCTCGAGGCTATGGCGATGCCTGTCGGGACCGTTGAGCAGCGCGAGGCCAAGGTCAAAGCAGTCAAGCAGATATACAATGCTCTCGGAGTGGACAAGGACGCGCGCGAGGAGATCTCCCGCCTGACTACTCTCGCGATGGAGTCAGCTCTGAAGGTGAACGTAAGTTCAGTGCGAATCGAGATGCTCCGCCGCTTCGCCGAGTCCCTGGTGGGAAGAACATTATAAACGGAAGGCGCCGGGCGTCCGGGACTTAACGGGACGCCGGGTGCAATGCAAGTCACGGAAATGGACAAGAAAGAATTGGAGATAATGGCCCCTGCGGGCAATTTCGAGTGCCTGCAGGCAGCCATCCAGGGCGGAGCGAACTCCGTCTACTTCGGCGTGGGGAACCTTAATATGCGCTCGCATTCTGCGAGCAATTTCGCCCCGGAGGACCTCTGCGAGGTCGTACGTATCTGCCGCGAGCACGGGGTGAAGAGCTATATGACTCTGAACATCGTACTCTACCAGGAAGACCTGCCCGCGATGAGGGAGGCATTGGACGCGGCTGCCGCGG
>CAVCSJ010000046.1:0-14944 GCA_963604895.1 bacterium | reverse complement strand
CGCTCATATAGCCCCTCATCACGCGGGCGCAGCCGCAGATGTTCTCGCTGCTGATAGGATTGCGCTTGTGCGGCATCGCGCTGGAGCCCTTCTGGCCCTTGCGGAACGCCTCCTCGACCTCGCGGACCTCGGTGCGCTGAAGGTTGCGGACCTCGAACGCCATCTGTTCCAGTGTGGATGCTATAATCGCCAGAGTAGCAATATAATAGGCGTGACGGTCACGCTGAAGGACCTGGGTGGAGATATTGGCCGAATTGATGCCGAGATGCTCGCAGACATAGTCCTGGATGAACGGAGGGATATTGGCGAAATTGCCCACGGCGCCGCTCATCTTGCCGGCCTCGACTCCCTGGCAGGCGAACTTGAAACGCTCGATGTTGCGCTTCATCTCCTCATACCAGAGGGCCCACTTCAGACCGAACGAAGTGATGTCGGCGTGGATGCCGTGCGTGCGGCCGATGCAAGGAGTCTGCCTGAACTCGTGCGCGCGACGCTTCAGCACTTCCTGGAAGGCTTCCAAGTCCTTGAGCAGTATGGCATTGGCCTGCTTGAGCAGGTAGCCGTTGGCGGTGTCAACGACGTCGGTGGAGGTCAGGCCGTAGTGCACCCACTTCTTCTCCTCGCCGAGGCTCTCGCTCACCGCGCGGGTGAATGCGACCACGTCGTGGCGGGTCTGCTCCTCGATCTCCCGGATACGCTTCACCTCGAACTTAGCTGCGGCGCGGATCTTCGCCACGTCCTCCTCCGGGATGACTCCCAGCTTGCTCCAGGCCTCGCAGGAGAGGATTTCGACTTCGAGATAGGCGCTGAACTTGTTTTCCTCGGTCCAGACGTCCCTCATCACTTTGCGGGAGTACCTCTCTATCATAACTTCACGTATTTTTCGATGAATGCGCTGATATTGCCCTCAATGCGTGCGAGAGGGTCTTCTGACCCGGCCGGGACGAATTTCTCGCCGGTGATGTGCTCGTAAAGCTCGACATATCTGTCAGTGATGCCGGCCACCACTTCCGGTGTCATTTCCGGCACCTTCTGGCCTGCCTGGCCGCTGAATCCATTGTCCATCAGCCACTCGCGAACGAACTCCTTCGAAAGCTGGCGCTGCTTCTCGCCTCTGGCGAGGCGCTCCTCGTAACCTTCCGAATAGAAATAGCGGGAAGAATCCGGAGTGTGGATCTCATCCATAAGGATGATCTTGCCGTCGTGACGGCCGAACTCGTACTTGGTGTCCACAAGGATGAGTCCCTTTCCGGCAGCCATCTCGCAACCTCTGCGGTAGAGGGCGCGGGTATAGGCCTCGAGCCGGGTCAGATCCTCCTCGGAAATGATTCCGCGGGCGACCAGCTCCTCGTGGCTGATGTCCTCGTCGTGTCCCTCCTCGGCCTTGGTGGTCGGAGTGATGATCGGCTCGGGGAATTTCTGGTTCTCCACCATTCCCTCAGGCATCGGGATGCCGCAGAGCGTGCGTTTTCCGGCCTTATACTCGCGCCAGGCGTGGCCGGTAAGATAGCCGCGGATAACCATCTCGACCTTGAACGGCTCGCACTTCCAGCCTGCGGTGACCATCGGGTCCACCTCGGCTATCTTCCAGTTGGGGATGATGTCTGCGGTAGCGTCCAGGAAACGGGAGGCTATCTGATTGAGTACCTGTCCCTTGTAAGGTATTCCTTCAGGAAGGACGACGTCGAACGCGGAGATTCTGTCCGTGGCTACCATTACGAGAAAATCATTTCCGATGCTGTAGACATCGCGGACCTTGCCTTGATACTTGGCTTGCTGGCCCGGAAAGTTGAAGTCAGTGACTGTGATTGCTTTCATAAGAAGTACATAAAATGAAAGCACGAAGTTAGTTGTTTTTTCGCAGTATCTGAAAATATATTCGTACTTTTGTGCTATGAATTTCCCTGAATCATCAATCCACGAAGAATGTGGTGTTTTCGGCATTTACGGAGTTCCCGATGCCGCCAATCTGGTATATTACGGACTGCACGCGCTCCAGCACAGGGGCCAGGAAGGATGCGGCATTGTCGCCAGGGGCGACGACGGCGTTCTGCGCAGGGTCAAGGGCCAGGGTCTGGTGACCGAGGTCTTCAACGAGCAGAAGATCGCCTCCCTCCCCGGTGATATGGCCATCGGTCACGTGCGTTACTCGACCACGGGAGGCAACTCCAGCGAGAACGTTCAGCCGTTCCTCTTCCACCACAACACCGGCGACTTCGCCCTCGCGCACAACGGCAACCTCGTGAATTCCGCGCAGCTGCGCCGCTACCTCGAGGACCGCGGAAGCATCTTCCAGTCCACTTCCGACAGCGAGATCCTGGCCCACCTCATCCGCAAGGACACCAGGGAGCGCAAGCGCCCGCGCATCGTGGCCATCAAGGACGCGCTGAATATGATGGAGGGCGCGTTCGCCTTCCTCATTATGACGCAGAAACGCATCTACATCTGCCGCGACAAGCACGGTCTGAGGCCGCTTTCGCTCGCCAGGATCGGCGACGGATACGCAGTGAGCAGCGAGACCTGCGCCTTCGACGTGATCGGCGCGGAATACATCAGGGACATCGAGCCGGGAGAGATCGTGACCATCGACCACAACGGCATCCGCTGCAACCGCTATTCCGACTTCCGTCACAATTATATGTGCGCGATGGAGTACATCTACTTCTCCCGCCCGGACAGTGACATCGAGGGTTGCAACGTGCATAATTTCAGAAAGTTAAGCGGTCGCCTGCTCTACCGTGATGCGCCCGCGGACGCGGACATCGTGGTCGGCGTGCCGGACTCCAGCCTCAGCGCCGCGATGGGATACGCAGAAGCGTCCGGCCTTCCGTACGAGATGGGTCTGGTCAAGAGCAAATACGTAGGACGCACCTTCATCCAGCCGTCGCAGGAGATGCGCGAGAAGGGTGTCAGGATGAAGCTCTCGGCAGTCAAGACCGTAGTCAAGGACAAGAGGATCGTGCTGATCGATGATTCGCTCGTAAGGGGCACGACTTCGAGAAGAATAGTGACGATGCTCCGCGAAGCGGGAGCCAGGGAGGTGCATATCCGCATCGCCAGTCCTCCGATCATCAGTCCGTGCTTCTACGGGGTGGACATTTCGACTTACGATGAGCTGATCTGCGCTCACAAGAACATCGAGGAGGTTCGTCAGATGCTTGGCGCTGACTCGCTTGCGTTCCTCTCCGAGCAGGCGCTCTACGAAGCCGGTCATCGCAGCGAGCTCTGTCTCGCCTGCTTCAGCGGCAGCTACCCGACGTACCTCTATCAGAGCATCGAGGAGGCGAACAAGGACGGAAAGTTCTAAATCCCTGTTTGCTGCGCTTCGGCAAACTCCGCAGCAGCAATATTTTTCCTCGGCCGCTTCGCGTCCAATGCTGCTGCGGAGTTTCCGAAGTCTCCGCAATAAGAAATTAGCAGTTACCTTTTATTCTCCCGGTCGAGGAAGCACTCGATGGTGTTTTCCATCAGCATCGCGATGGTCATCGGGCCTACGCCGCCAGGGACCGGTGTGACGTAGCCGGCTACGCGGGAGACGGACTCATAGTCAATGTCTCCGACCAATCTGCCCTCGGCGTTGCGGTTCATTCCGACATCTATCACTACAGCGCCCGGCTTCACCATATCGCCGGTCACTACCCCGGCCTTACCCACTGCAACCACGAGAATATCAGCAAGTTCAGTAATACTCTTCAGGTCTGCGGTGCGGGAATGGGCGATGATTACTGTAGCGTTCTCGTCCAGCAGGAGCTTGGCTACAGGCTTGCCGACTATATTGCTGCGGCCCACCACTACGGCAGTCTTGCCCGAAATCTGCACACCCGTGCTCTTGATGAGCTCGATGACGCCCTTAGGGGTGCAAGGCTTGATGCACGGAGTGCCTGTCCAGAGAGCGCCGACATTGAGGATATGGAAGCCGTCCACATCCTTCTCGCGGGAGATGGCGTAGATGACATTCTTCTCATTAATATGCTTAGGGAGAGGCAGTTGGACGAGGATGCCGTCCACTGCGGCGTCACGGTTGAGACCGTCGATGACATTCAGAAGTTCCTCCTCGCTGACGCTTTCAGGCAGAGTGATCTGACGGGAATCCATCCCCACATAGGCCGCGGCCTTGACCTTGTTGCGGACATAGACCTGGCTGGCGGGATTCTCACCCACGATGATGACCGCGAGCGAAGGCTTGCGGCCGTATTTGGCTTCAAGGAGCGGAATCTGCTCCTTCACCCTGTCCTTGACGGCAAGCGAAACCGCCTTGCCGTCGATAATTTTAGCGGTATTTTCCATTGCGTAATGAGCTATATCGTTGCGGTAGAAAAGATTGTCGCATTTGATGCGGGAGATCTGGCCATAAACTTTCTCGCGTGCCTCGAGGATGTCCCGGCCCTGCCCGACCACCATCATCACACGGCCGCCGGCAGTCACAAGATTCCCGTCCTTACGGGCCGTGCCCATAGAATAGAGCTTCACACCCTCCAGATCCTCGGTTCCGGAGATCACTGCACCCTTGTCATAATGACCCGGATAGCCCTTGGAGGCGAGCACGACTCCCATCGTGACGCTGTCCTTCCATTTGAGAGGCTGAGGCTCGCGACCGGTCGCGACGGCTTCGAACACATCGTAAATATCACTCTCGAGAAGAGGCAGCACGACCTCGGTCTCCGGATCGCCGAAACGGGCATTGAACTCTATAACCTTCACACCCTGAGGGGTTTTCATAAGGCCGCCATAAAGCACGCCGCTCAGAGGAAGCCCTTCGGCGCACATCGCCGAGGCGGTGCGGCAGAGGATTTCCTTATAGGCAAACTCCCGCTCTTCGGAGGTGATGAACGGCAGCCCGGTATAGGCTCCCATTCCGCCCGTATTCGGGCCCTTGTCCCCGTCGAAAGCCCTTTTGTGATCCTGGGCGAGAGGCATAGGATAGACCTTCTCCCCGTCCACGAAGCACATAAAGGAGAATTCCGGGCCTGTGAGATAGTCCTCGATCACCACCTTGCCTTCGCCGAAACTGCCCTCGAGCAGCATCGACTTGAGGGCCTGCGAAGCCTCGTCCAGATCCGCGGCGATGACCACGCCCTTGCCTGCGGCCAGTCCGTCATACTTGATGACGGCCGGGAAAGGCCTGTCACTCACATATTTGAGAGCCTCTTCATAGTCCGTGAAACTGCGGTAGGAAGCTGTCGGTACTCCGTACTTGATCATCAGGCGCTTAGCGAACTCCTTGCTGCTTTCGATATTGGTCGCAGCTTTGCTGTGACCGAAAATATTCAGACCTGCAGCTCTGAATGCGTCCACGATGCCTGCGGCGAGCGACGCCTCGGGACCCACGACGGTGAGGTCAATGGAGTTGCTGAGCGCGAACTGCTTGAGCGCCTCGACGTCGGTGTCCTTTATCGGAAGGTTGTGCGCCTGCTCCCCTATCCCGGCATTGCCCGGAGCGCACCAGATTTCACCCACCTGCGGGGAACGGCTGAGCGCATCGACTATGGCGTGGCAGCGTCCGCCGCCGCCCACTACGAGAACTTTCTTCATCTGTTCTAATGTTTGAAGTGTCTTACTCCGGTCATAAGCATAGTGATGCCGCACTCATTGGCCTTGGCCACGGCATCTGTGTCGCGGATGCTGCCGCCCGGCTGAACGATGGCGGTGACTCCGTACTGCGAGGCGAGAGCGACGGTGTCGTCGAACGGCAGGAAACCGTCGGATGCGAGCACGAGACCCTCGGTGTAACCGGCCTCACGCGCCTGCTTGAGGGCGATTTCGGCTGAACCGACGCGGTTCGTCTGACCTGCGCCGACGCCTATCGTGTGGCCGTCGCGAACGACTGCTATCGCATTGGATTTCACGTGCTTGACTATCTTCCATCCGAAGTTGATGTCGGCCATCTGGGCCTCGGTCGGCTTCACGTCGGTGACGCACATTTCCTCTGTCACGGTCTCCACGGCCTTGTCCTGCTCCTGTGCGAGCATTCCGCCGATGACGGAGATGTACTGCATCTGAGGCGCAGGGTTCGGAGTCATATCGACCTTCATCACGCGGAGGTTCTTCTTCGTGGAGAGAATCTCCAGCGCCTCGTCGGAGAATGACGGAGCGATGACGATTTCGAGGAATATCGGCTTCATCCCGCGCGCAACCTCGGCGCTGAGCTCGCGGTTTACGACCACGATGCCGCCGTAGATGCTGACCTTGTCGGCCTCATATGCCGCCTGCCAGGCCTGCTCGATGGTCGGAGCCACGGCAGCGCCGCAAGGATTCATATGCTTGAGTGCGATGCAGCACGGCTCGGAGAAGTCACGGATGGCGCAGAGAGCCGCGTTGGCATCCTGTATATTGTTGTATGACAGCTCCTTGCCCTGGATCTGAGTGGCAAAGGCCAATGAATATGAGCACTCCTGCGGAGCGGCGTAGAACTTCGCGCTCTGATGAGGATTCTCGCCGTAGCGCAGCGGCTGCCTGATCTCGTATTCGAGGAAGAGTTTCTCCGGCAGACCCGCCTGTGCACGCATATAGCGTGAGATGCACATATCGTACTCCGCCGTGTGGGTGTAAGCCTTCGCGGAGAGTCGCAGGCGCGTCTCGTCGCTCGTGCAGCCGTTTGACTTGAGCTCGTCGAGCACGACGGCGTAGTCGGCAGGGTCGCAGATGATCGTCACGTCCCTCCAGTTCTTCGCGGCGCTGCGGACCATCGAAGGTCCGCCAATGTCGATGTTCTCTATGGCGTCTGCCATCGTAACGCCCTCACGGGCAATGGTCTGAGCGAATGGATAGAGGTTTACGCAGACAAGGTCGATGGTTTCGATCCCCTGCTCCTCCAGGGTCTGCATATGGGCGGGCACGTCGCGACGTGCCAATATTCCTCCGTGAACCTTCGGATGAAGGGTCTTTACGCGTCCGTCGAGAATCTCCGGGAAGCCCGTGACCTCACTGATGCCGATAGTATGTACTCCGCTGTCTTCCAGCAGTTTCTGTGTGCCGCCAGTAGCCACGATCTCCCATCCGAGGGAGACGAGTCCCTGCACGAACGGCACGAGGCCCGTCTTGTCGCTGACGCTGACTAAAGCTCTTTTATTCATATTGTTTCAGTAATTTATCGATTGTTTCCACATATAATCTGTGCTCGATCTTCTGTCCGATGCGATGCACTTCCTCGGGGTCATTTCCCTCATAATCAAAGGCTCTCTGGGCGATGATCTTTCCTCCGTCGAGCTCCGCTGTCACATAATGGATGGTGATTCCGTAGACCTTCACTCCGAAAGCTACGGCCTGCTCCACCGCGTGAGCGCCCCGAAAAGACGGCAGAAGAGAAGGGTGAATATTGATGATGCGGCCCCGGTAAGCCTCCAGCAGCACATCCGAAACGATGCGCATATAGCCGGCGAGACAGACAAGTTCGACTCCCTTCGCATCCATTATGGCGATGATTTCCTTCTCGTAGTCAGCCTTGCAGGCATAATCCTTAGGGCTGAACACGAAACTCTCCATCCCCCTTGCGGCAGCCTTTCCCACCACTGCGGCGGCAGGCTTGTCGCATACCATCAGCACCACTTCGGCGTTCAGAGTACCGTCGGCGCAGGCGTCTGCGATGGCTTCGAAATTGGAGCCAGTACCGCTTGCGAATACTGCTAACTTATGTTTCATATTATGTTTACGCCCTCTTTATCGGTAACCTTGCCTATCACTGAAGCCTTCTCGCCGTGGGATGCAAGGATCGAGATGGCCTTGTCAGCCTCGGAAGCATCGAGCACGATGACCATTCCGATACCCATATTGAAGATGTTGAACATCTCTCTGTGAGGCACTCCGCCCCATTTCTCGAGCATACGGAAGACTGGAAGTATCTCCCAGCTGCCCTCCTTGATTTCGAGGCCCTGGCCTTCGTGCAGCACACGCGGAATGTTCTCGTCGAAACCGCCGCCGGTGATGTGGCTGATGCCGTGCACGTCGCAGCTGCGGATGACATCGAGCACCTGCTTCACATAGATTCTGGTCGGAGTGAGAAGCACGTCACCGAGACGCTTTCCGCCAAGTTCAGGAATCTCGTCCGTATAAGCCAAGTTATTGTCTGACACTATCTTGCGCACAAGGCTGAAGCCGTTCGAATGGACTCCTGTGGAAGCGATTCCTACCAGGACGTCACCGACCTTGACCTTGCTGCCGTCGATGAGTTTCGATTTCTCCACGACTCCCGTGGTGTATCCGGCGATATCGTATTCTCCGCCTTCATACATTCCCGGCATCTCCGCGGTCTCGCCTCCGACGAGCGCGCAGCCTGCCTGGCGGCAGCCTTCGGCAACTCCGGCCACGATGGCCTCGACCTTGGCCGGCTCGTTGTGGCCGACAGCCACATAATCAAGGAAGATCAGCGGTTCAGCGCCCTGTGCGAGCACATCGTTGACGCACATCGCCACGGCGTCGATGCCGACCGTGTCGTGCTTGTCCATCGCGAATGCGATCTTGAGTTTGGTTCCGACTCCGTCAGTTCCGCTGACGAGCACCGGCTCCCTGACACCGAGGGAAGAGAGGTCGAACATTCCTCCGAATGAGCCGATTCCTCCCATAGATCCCTTGCGGGCGGTGGAAGCGACGTGCTGTTTGATGCGGCGGACAACCTCGTATCCTGCTTCGAGGTTTACACCCGCGCTTTCGTATGTTTTAGCCATAATTTATTGATTTATTGCAGTTAATCTTTTAAGAACCTCCTCGTAGGAAGGCATTATGTTGCCGAGGTCGTGGCGGAAGCGGTCCTTGTCCAGGCGCTGTTCTGTGGCCTCGTCCCATAAGCGGCAGGTGTCGGGGCTGATCTCGTCGGTCACCATCAGGCGGCCTTCAGCGTCGCGTCCGAACTCGAGCTTGAAATCCACCAGACGGATGCCGGCTTTGGAAAGCAGGCTGCTGAGGCACTCATTGGCCGTACAGGCCATAGAGTAAATCTCGGAGAGCTCGTCCTTGCGGACAATTCCGAGCGCAACCGCCTGAGAATCATTGATCATCGGGTCGCCGAGAGCGGAGTCCTTGTAGTTCAGGTCGTAGATGACCGTCGCGGGCTTCGTGCCCTCCTCGATGGCGAGACGGTCCGCGAGCGAACCGGCAATGTAGTTGCGTACCACCAGCTCCAGCGGAATGACGCTGCACTTGCGGCAGAGCTGCTCGCGCGGGCCGATGGTGCTGATGAAGTGCGTGTATACCCCGCTCTCTGACAGGCAGCCCATCAGAATGGCGGATATCTTATTGTTCACTATGCCCTTGCGGGGGAACAGGGCCGTCTTGACGTCGTTGAACGCCGTGGCCACGTCCTTGAAGCGGAATATCACCTGAGCGGGGTCGTCGGTGGAGAAGACCTGCTTCTCGTAGCCGTCGAATATGAGTTCTCCTCTGGTCATTTCTGAAAATACTTGACGGCGTTGCTGAAGAGCGGCTGCTCGAGCTCCTCGTCGATATTGCGGAAGACGTTGCGCTCATAGCGCTCGCTGTGGCCCATCTTGCCGAGTATCAGACCGTCACGGCTGACGATGCCTTCGATGGCGTAGAACGAGCCGTTCGGGTTATAAGGAGATTCCATCGTCACTTCCTCGGTAATAGGATTCACATACTGGAATGCGACCTGGCCGTTCTCGAAGAGTTCGCGGGCGAGGTTTTCATTCACCACGAACTTGCCCTCGCCGTGGCTGACTGCGATGGTGTGGATGTCCCCGACGCTCATACCTGAAAGCCAAGGCGAGCGGGTCGTGCCGACGCGGGTGGATACCATACAGGAGACGTGGCGGTTTATGTCGTTGCGGAAGAGGGTCGGCGAGTCAGGGGTGACGCAGCCGGTCCTGCCGTAAGGCAGAAGTCCGCTCTTAACGAGGGCCTGGAAGCCGTTGCAGATGCCTAGAATCAGGCCGCGGCGCTTCAGAAGTCCGTCTATAGCCTCTGATATCTCCTTGTTTTCCAGCACATTGGCAATAAACTTGCCGCTTCCGTCCGGTTCGTCGCCGGCGGAGAATCCTCCGGAGAGCATAAGTATCTGGCACTCGTCTATATTGCGCTTCATCTCCGCGATGGAGCTGAGCACGGCCTCAGGGGTGAGGTTGCGGAAGACTCCGAAGCGGACCTCGGCTCCCGCCTTGCGGAATGCCTTGGCGCTGTCGTAGTCGCAGTTCGTGCCGGGGAATACAGGGATATATACAAGCGGCTTCTGAACAGGGCCGCCTTCGTAATGCGGTTGCCTGTAGGCCGGAGCGGTGCATTTGACATTCAGCAGGCTCTTGTGGCTCGCAGGGACGCTCGCAGGATAAACCTTGGAGTATCTTTTGGCATTGGACTCCTGCAGGGAGTCCAGACTGATGCTGACTCCGTTGATGCGGAGGGTGAAATCGTCTGAGTCTGAGACGGTTCCGATCTTCTGCGCGGCCGGGAAATCGAGTTCGGTCTCGGACTCGACCACGATCGAGCCGGGAACGCAGCGGAAGAGTTCGTCTTCGGCGATGGTGATGTCGGCACCGAACATATTGCCGAAGGACATCTTCGCGAGGGCCTCGGCCACTCCGCCGAAGCCCACGGCCCAGGCGGAAACGATGTCGTGGCTGGCGATTTTGCTGTGAATATAGCTCCACATCGCCTTAAGTCCCTGCACGTCAGGCATTTTGTCGGCGAGAGGAGAGTGGCGGAAGAGGTAGATATGATTGCCTCCCCACTTGAATTCAGGGGAAATGACTTCTGAAGCGTTTACCGTCGTGATGCCGAAGGAGATGAGGGTCGGAGGCACGTTGATGTGCTCGAAGGTGCCGCTCATCGAGTCCTTGCCGCCGATGGACGGAAGGCCGAAGGCGAGCTGCATCCGAAGCGACCCGAGCAGAGCCGCGAGCGGTTTGCCCCAGCTGTGCGGGTCGGAGGTCATCCTCTCGAAATACTCCTGGCAGGAGAATCGCATCTTCGACCAGTCTCCGCCGGCCGCCGTGACCTTGGCGCAGGCCTCGACCATCGAGTACGCGGCGCCGTGATAAGGGCTCCAGGAGGAGATGAACGGGTTGTAGCCGAACGCCATCATCGAGGCGGTGTCGGTGTAGCCGTCGGTCGGAAGCTTCTGTACAGAGACCTGAGTCTCAGTGGTTTGCATCGCTCCGCCGTAAGGCATAAGAACCGTGGAGCGGCCGATCGTCGCGTCGAACATCTCGACGAGTCCCTTCTGCGAAGCCACATTAGGCATATCCATCACGGAGAGCATCTTCTCTTCGAGGCTGTCGCCCTCAGGCTGCAGCGCGAACGGATCGCAGTCCTGCACGAGGCCCACTTCCGCCGAAGCGTAGTGCTTCGCGCCGGCGCTGTCGATGAACTCGCGGCTGAGGTCGGCGACCAGTTCGCCCGAGTTGTACATCCTCATCCTGCCGCTGCCGGTCACGTCGGCGACGTAAGTCACCTCGACGTTCTCGGCTGCGCAGAGCTTCTCGAACTCCTCCCTGTCGGAAGCGGCGATCACAACCGCCATCCTCTCCTGCGACTCGCTGATAGCCAGCTCGGTAGAGTTCAATCCGCTATATTTGACCGGTACCCGGTCAAGGTATATGTCGAGTCCTGGGGCGAGTTCGCCGATGGCGACGCTCACTCCGCCGGCTCCGAAGTCGTTGGATTTCTTGATGAGGCGCGTCACGTCCGGGCGGCGGAAAAGCCGCTGGAGCTTGCGTTCCTCAGGGGCGTTGCCCTTCTGCACCTCGCTGCCGCACGTCTCGATCGAGGCTTCGGTGTGCTCCTTGGAGGAGCCTGTGGCTCCTCCAATCCCGTCACGGCCTGTGCGTCCTCCCAGCAGGAGGATCACATCGCCCGCGGCCGGGCTCTCGCGGCGGACGTTCTCCGCCTTGACTGCGCCCACGACGGCTCCCACTTCGAGTCTCTTGGCGGTGTAGCCCTCGTGGTAGATTTCACGGACGTGGGTGGTTGCGAGGCCGATCTGGTTGCCGTAGCTGGAGTAGCCGGCGGCAGCCTTGCGGCTGATAAGCTTCTGCGGAAGCTTGCCCTGCAGAGTTTCGCTGACCGGCCGGCAGATGTCACCGGCTCCGGTAACTCGCATTGCCTGATATACATAGGCTCTGCCGGAAAGAGGGTCGCGGATGGCTCCGCCGAGGCAGGTCGCCGCGCCGCCGAAAGGCTCGATCTCCGTAGGGTGGTTATGGGTTTCGTTCTTGAACTGAAGCAGCCACTTCTGGTTCTGACCGTCCACGTCTACATTTATATATATGCTGCAGGCGTTGTTCTCCTCGCTCTGCTCGAGGTCGTCGAGCAGGCCTTTCTTGCGCAGATACCGGCCTCCGATCGTGGCCAACTCCATCAGGCAGAGGCTCTTGCCCTCACGGCCGAGCTCCTTGCGGACAGCCTTGAGCTCCTCTATGGAAGC
Source organism: bacterium (assembly GCA_963604895.1). GTDB lineage: Bacteria > Bacteroidota > Bacteroidia > Bacteroidales > UBA932 > Cryptobacteroides. The sequence continues at coordinate 2,574 of CAVCSJ010000046.1, read as the reverse complement.
CTCTATCTCCGGGCGGATGAACGAATCGTCCACCTTGATGTTTTCGAGCTCCGTGGTGAAGGTGGTGTGGCGGCAGTGGTCACTCCAATAGGTGTCGAGGATTCTCAACTCGGTCTCGGTCGGGTCGCGGTGCTCGTCTTTGAAGTACCTCACGACCTCGGCGAGGTCATCGGTGTTCATCGCGAGGCCCCAGCTGCGGCAGAAGCCTTCATACTCTTCGGGCTTCATCGCGGTGAATCCTTCCAGGGATGCGAGAGGCTTGACGTCGGCTTTCTCGTTGAATTCCAGGACCTTAAGCTTCTTCGGACGGGACTCCACAGCATTGATGTAATAATGTCTGACAGCTGCGAGGTCCTCATCGGAGAAGTCGTCATCAAAAATAAGCAGGCGCGAGCTTCTGATTCTCACGTCTGCTGAAGGGTCGATCAGATGGACGCAGTCCACGGCCGAAGAGGCCCTCTGGTCGAACTGGCCTGGTATGTATTCCACAGCCAGATATTTGCGTCCTTCGAGCGGGCATTCATCACTGACGGTGTCAGTCACGGTCTCGCCGAAGACGGTGTAGCGGCACTTCCCGAGCAATTCATCCGAAAAGCCGAAAAGATCATAGACATTTATGAGTCTAAGGGAACGAAGGGAGAGGGAGAGGTTTTCATTGAATTCCTTTCTGAGGCTTTCTGCCTCTACCCGGAATTCCGAACGCTTCTCTACATATATACGGTGTGCATTCATATCCTAAAGCTCTGTCTGAAGTACTTTGTCTGCCTGTTTCTTGCGGAAGGCTTCCAGGGCATCGCGCAGTCCCGCATCCTGGAGCGCAAGTATCGAGACCGCATAGAGGGCTGCATTTTTCGCCCCGTTTATGGCCATCGTCGCCACCGGTACTCCGGACGGCATCTGAACTATGGAAAGCAGAGAGTCAAGTCCATTGAGGGCGGCGCTCTTGATAGGAACTCCTATCACAGGGAGGGAGGTCATCGCCGCCGCCATTCCGGGCAGATGCGCAGCCCCGCCGGCTCCCGCAATCACAATGTCCACTCCCCTTTCGCGGGCCGAGGCCATATATTCACAGAAAAATTGAGGTGTGCGGTGGGCGCTGATGACCTTCTTTTCGTAAGGTACGCCAAACACGTCGAGAGTCTCGCAAGCGGCTGACATTACCTCCCAGTCGCTCTTGGAACCCATAATGATACTGACTTTCATTTTTGGTGGATTAAGAAGTCACAAAGTTACAACATCCCCTCGTGCTCTGCAAGTCTAATTTTCGACATTTTTGTGTTGATAACTGATTATTTTCAGTAAGGTGTTTAATTGAAATGGTTAACTTTGCACAATGAAACAGTTTGTATTATCTGTCATATTCATTCTTATGACGACTCTCAACATTTCGGCGCAAGCCATAGAAAAGGAAGCGATGCACTCAGACGGCATCATCCGCCTTTCGCACATCGAAGTTTATCCTGAGTATCTTGCGGAATATCTGGAGTACGCAAAGCAGGTGGGAGAAACATCCCTGGACACAGAACCCGGCGTGCTCACGATGTACGCCGTGCAGGAGAAGGACAATCCCTGCCACGTCACCATTCTCGAGACTTACTCCAGCCAGGAGGCCTACAGAAAGCATATCGCTTCCGAGCACTTCCAGCACTACAAGCAAGGCACGCTGAAGATGGTAAAAGACCTCAAGCTGATCGACCAGACTGCGGTCAACGGGCGGAATGTGATAAAGAACTACATCAATAACAGCAATATGGGATTCAAGGAAGTAATCAGCAGCCGCTATTCCTGCAGAAAGTATGACAGCGGGCGGCAGATCAGCGACGCTCAGCTTGACGCCATTCTCGAAGCCGGGCGTCTGGCGCCGACCGCCAAGAACCTGCAGGAGCAGCACATTTACGTAGCGCAGTCCGCAGAGGCTCTGGCCAGGATTGACGAAGCCACGCCTTGCCGCTACGGAGCCCCGACCGTGCTCGTCGTGGCCTTCGACAGGAACAATGTCTACACATATCCGGACGGCAAGCGCAATTCAGGCATCGAGGATGCGGCCATCGTCGCGACTCATCTTATGCTGGCCGCGGCCAATGAAGGGGTGAACAGCTGTTGGGTGAACTTCGTCCAGATCGACCAGCTTCACGAGGCTCTCGGTCTGCCGGAGAATGAGGAGATCCTTATGCTGCTCGACCTCGGCTTCGCCGCTCCCGGCGCCGGTCCGAGCGCCAACCACAACTCCCGCAAACCTCTCGCCGAAACCGTCACCAGGCTTTAAGCGTCCGGTGATACCGGCGCCGCGGGCATTCGGTTAAAACATCCGCCGTTTTTAACGGAATCCGGTGGTACAGAATCGGAAAGAAATTATGAAAAGAGGCTGACTAAATAGTCATAAGACTGATAGTCAGCCTCTTTTATGTATGTTATGTCCAATAGGGCGGGCGCGGAACATTCCGGCGGATTATGTCCTTACCTGGATGTTCGGCATTGTAAAATGCCGCTATTTTATGTATGTTTTTAGAAAATTGTTCAAAAATTAAAATATTGTCGTATCTTTGCTGCGTGAAACCGGGGCCGGAGTGCCAG
>CAVCSJ010000045.1:0-15061 GCA_963604895.1 bacterium | reverse complement strand
CCGTAAGCTTCGGATTCAGAGCGTGTATGCCCTCAAGCAGAAGAACGGTTTCAGGGCCCATCTTATAACGTCGGTCATTGTACTCGCGAAGTCCCGTAACGAAGTTATAATTAGGCACATCCACCTCTTCTCCGGAGAGAAGACGCATAAGGTCGCGCTGGAGATATTCGTGATCTACGGTATCGAAATTGTCGAAATCGAAACTTCCGTCCGGGAAACGCGGAGTATCAAGCCTGTTCACGAAATAATCGTCAGTAGATATGGTAATCGGGTGCAGACCGCAGGCCAGGAGCTGCACGCTCAGGCGCTTGCAGACCGTGGTCTTGCCGGAACTGCTCGGACCGGTGATGAGCACCACCCTCATCTGCTGCGAACTGTGAAAACGCCTTTCAATCTCCTCCGCAATCTTCACAATCTTCTTCTCCTGTAGAGCCTCAGCGACCTGAATAAGTTCACTCGCGTGCCCCTGCTGCACGGCCAGATTCACATCTCCCACATTGCCCAGCCCCATAATCTTGTTCCAGCGGGATGTCTCGGCGAAGACTTCGAAAGTCTTCGGCTGTTCGAAGAACGGGGCGAGTTCCTCCGGATGATGGCGGGACGGAAGGCGGAGAATCATTCCGCCGTGATAGAGTATCAGATCCCATACTTTAAGATAAGAAGTACTTGGGACCAATGCATTATAGAAATAATCCGGGGTCCCCTCGAGTGTGTAATATGCCACGTATGGCTCCCCGGAGGTCTCAAGAAGACGAACCTTATCCTCGCAGCCGATGGAATGGAAGACCTTGATGGCCTCGGCAAGACGAACCTCGTGACGGCGGAAAGGCAGGGCCTTGTCCACCAGATTCTGCATCCTGGCCTTTATGAGAGCCACATCTTCCTCGCAGATGGCCGTATTGTCCTGCTTGAGGAGGGTGCAGAAATAGCCCTTGGAAATAGGGCGGCGCAAAAGAATCTTGCTGCCCGGAAACACGTCCTGCGCGGCCTTGCTCAGCAGGAAGCAGAGCGAATGGCAATATGAACGGCGGCCGCTGTAGCTGGTGAAATCCAGGAACTCCACGTCGCGGTTGTTGAAGACACGGAATTTCAGGCCCTGGGAAACGTTGTTCACCTTGGCGGAAAGAATCTGATAAGGCTTCTCGAAATCGAAGCTGTCGACCATATCCAGAAGCGTGGTACCTTCAGGGAATTCTCCATAAGTACCTGTGTTCTTGCAGTAAACCTTGAGCATTATCTGCGGGATTTAAAATAAATGTCGGGATTGAACTTTTATGCTCGCAAATTTAAAAATAATATGCTAATTTTGTGTCTCAGAACTGAGGAAGCCGCCATAATTAATTTCAGACACCACAGGGACTTCCGAGGAATCCAATTAAAAAAACATATTTTATGAGCACAGTCCACATTATCGACCACCCGATGATCCAGCACAAGCTGACCATCATGCGTGACAAGAACACAGGTTCAAAGGATTTCAGACAGCTTCTGACCGAGATTTCACTTTTTATGGGTTATGAGGTCACTCGCGACCTCCCTCTCACCTACAAGGAAATCGAGACCCCTATCTGCAAGATGACAGCCCCTAAGGTTTCCGGCCGCAAGCTGGCCATCGTCCCTATCCTGCGCGCAGGTATGGGTATGCTGGACGGAATGCTCACCCTCATCCCTGTCGCCAAGGTCGGTCATATCGGACTCTACCGCAACGAGGAGACCCACGAGCCTGTGGAGTACTACTGCAAGCTCCCTGAGGACATCCAGCAGAGACTCGTCATCGTTACAGACCCAATGCTCGCCACCGGCGGAAGCTCCTGCGATGCTCTCACGATGCTCAAGAATAAGTACGGTTGCACCAACATCCGTCTGATGTGCCTCGTAGCCGCTCCGGAAGGCCTCAAGAAGGTTCAGGAGGCCCATCCTGACGTGGACATCTACGTCGCCGCAGTGGACGAGCGCCTCAACGAGAACGCGTACATCGTCCCTGGATTGGGCGACGCCGGCGACCGCATCTTCGGCACGAAGTAATCGACGTTCGAGAATATAAAATTGGCTGGAACTCAGGGAGTTCCAGCCAATTTCGTATTCTGTCGCTTCCTAGCGTCTCTTGCGGGCTGCGGGCTTTCTGTGATGACCCTTCTTCTTCGAGAAGCGGGAGTACATCGCAAAGCCGAGACCTACGAGGACGACTGCGATGAGAATATAGGTCCAGTAGGAGGCATTGTCGCCCTTCAGGCGGGACCACATCTTCATCAGGGCCTCGGTGCGGTCACCCGTGTCGTGCATCATACCGCAGGCCTCGATGACGGAGCGGTCAGGATACATAACAGGATTCAGGCACACGGAATCGGCCTGAGGGCCAAAGAAATAGGTCGCGTCGATGGCCGGGAACCCCTCATCCTTCATAGCCTCGAGAACTCCGCTTCCGCCGACAGCGCTCACATAGCCGATGGCGTCCATATTGCGGACTGCATTGTCCGGACGGCACATATAATCAATGAAATAGCGGGCTGCCTTGACGTTGCGGGCGTATTTCGGAATCACCCAGCCGTCGAACCAGATGATGCTGCCGTCCTTAGGGATGGAATATTTTAGATTCACATCAGTCCCCTCGGTCTCGTTAATAGCCCACTGGGCATCGCCGCTCCAGGAAACATTGAGCCAGGCGCGCTCCTGAGTCATCTGCTCCTTGCCGAAATCGGCCTCCCAGCCCGCGATGGAGCTGCGGAAAGAATTCAGATAATTCTCCACGAGAGCGATGGATTCGTCTGACGCATCGAGAGTTATGGTCTCCATACTTTTCTCTCCGGAAGCAATCGCATCCTTGTTGAGATAGACCAGAAGAGCCGTATAGATGTCCCTGAAGGCATCCTTCATAAGAATCTGTCCGGAATATTTCGGATCCGTCAGAATGTTCCAGGACTGAACCTCGGACTCGTCCACATACTTCGTATTGTAGATCATACCGACGGTACCCCACATATAGCCGACCGAATAGTCATTGGCATTCTTGCCGTAGCCCTGAATCTGGTCGAAGAAATTCACGATGAACGGAGCGATGCTGTCGATGTAGTTCGGAGTGTCGCCGAAATCCCTGTCGATAGGAAGAAGGAGATCCTTCTGAAGCATACGCTCGATGATGTAGTCGGAAGGACATACGAGGTCATAGTCCTCGTGACCGAGTTCAATCTTCGAAAGCATCGTCTCGTTGATGTCGAAGGTCTGGTAGAGCACCTTAACGGTCTCACCGGTCTGCTCTTCATACCACGTTTCGAACTCACCGAGGAGGTCTTCGTCGATGTAGTCTGCCCAACTGTAAACTTTGAGCACCTGCTCCCTGTCTTCCGAACAAGCGAAAAGAACCAGCAGAGCAGTCAAAAGGGAAAGGAATTTTTTCATCTTTCTATTTCTTCTTGGTTTTTATGGTTGTGAATTTTCCTGTAGTTGATGATGAGCAGCAGAATGAGCACGCTCAGGAAAATGATGGTGATGAGAGGACGGAGTTCAGGGGTGAGACCTCCCTTGCGGGCATCCATATAGATGTAGGTCGAGAGGGTCTCGAGGCCTACGGTGCCGCGGGTGAAGAAGGTCACCGCGAAGTCGTCCAGGGACATCGTGAACGCGAGGATGAAGCCGGAGATCATACCCGGGCGCAACAGAGGGAAATATACCTTGCGCAGGGCCTGGTAAGGGGTGGCGCCAAGGTCGAGGGCCGCCTCGTAGATGTTCGGATTCATCTGGTATAGCTTAGGCATCACGCTGAGCACCACATAAGGGGTGCAGAAGGTGATATGTGCCAGAATTACAGTTACATAGCCCTGCGAAATATGCAGGAACACGAAGAGCAGGAAGAGGGAGACACCGGTGATGATGTCAGGATTCAGCATCGGGATGTTGTTCAGGAACTGAATGACCTTCTTCTTGCGTCCGCGCAGGGTGAAGATGCCTATGCTGGCCAGGGTTCCCAGAAGCGTGGAGACCGTGGCGGCCACGAGGGCGATGAGCAGGGTGTTGCGGATGGCGTCGAAAAGCGAGCCGGTAGCCTGCGAACCGCCCGTGAAGAGGTTCTCATAAAGATGGGTGGAGAATCCTGTCCAGTTGCCGAGGACCTTGCTCTCGGTGAAAGAGAATACCGCTATGAACACCAGAGGCGCATAGAGCATTATCAGGAGTATCCAGATATAAAGCTGTGCGAAGAACTTTTTCACTGTACAAGCCCTCCTTCAGCTTTGCCGGCCTCGTCTGAACCCGTGACAAGGGTGGAGATGCCGATGATTATGAGCATTATGAGCGAAAGCGCGGCACCGTAGTTCCACATCGAGGAGTTGATGTTCTCCTGGATGATGGTACCGAAGAGCTTTATCTTGTTATTCGTGAGGAACTCCGAGATGGCGAAGGTAGAGACGGTCGGCATAAAGACCATCAGGATTCCGCTGGAGACTCCCGGCATCGATAGCGGGAACGTCACTTTCAGGAATACCTGGGCAGGCGTGGCCCCCAGGTCCCTTGCGGCCTCCGCATAGGACGGATCCATCTTTTTCAGCACGTTGTAGACCGGATAGATCATAAACGGAAGATAGTCGTAGACCATACCGAAGAGCAGGGTTCCCTTTCCGAGGGTGATGCCCAGCATATTGAAGAGCTCGGCTGTGGCGAGCGTACGCATAAGGGCATTTATCCACATCGGAAGGATGAAGAGCATTATGGTCACCGCTGACTTGTTCAGAGTGGAGTTCGAGAGTATCCACGCCGCAGGGTAGCCGAGCAGAATACAGATGAGGGTATTCTCGATGGCGACCTCGATGGAGAGGGCGAAGGTAGCGATGGAGTCCTTGTCAGTGAAGAACTTGGCTATGTTCGCAAACGTGAAATGCCCGCTGCCGTCCTGGAAGGAGTAGACTACGATCAGGAGCAGAGGCAGGGCCACGAAGAGTATGAGGAAGACGAAGTAGGGATTCGCCCAGGCCGACCTTTTATTCATTTCTGCTGATATGGAGGTCTTCCGGCCTGATATTGATACCCACTATGTCACCTTTGTCCCACACGTCATCCGTGTCCACGAGAAGTTTGCCTTCATCGGTCTTCACGGTGAGGTGGTAATGATTTCCTTTATAGAGAATGAAATCGACTGTTCCGGAGAGGAGTCCCTCCTCCTCGTGGTCGAGAAGGTCTACCTTGTCGAAATCGACTTCGACCTTGACCTTGTCTCCGGCCGCGAAGCCGCACGGCTTGCACTCGAAGCTGGTTCCGAGGATGCTCACGCTGTCCTCGGCAAGCATCTCGCCCTCGAAGGTGTTGCGGACACAGGCCTTGTGCATAACCTGGATGTCGAAAGGCTTTATGAAAAGACCCACTGTGCTTCCGATTTCGAAAGCGTTATAGTCCTGAATCATAAGCTCATAGCCCTGGTCGCTATCCACAAGCATCTCGTAGTGCACGCCCTTGAAGATGCAGGACTTGACTACGCCTGTGAACTGAGCTCCCTCGACCTTGTTCATAATGTAGATGTCCTCCGGACGTACCACGACGTCCACAGGGACATCGGTTCCGAAGCCTTCGTCCACGCAGTCGAATTCGTGGCCGATGAAGGATACCCTGCGGTCGGCGAGCATAGTGCCGTTCAGGATGTTGCTTTCTCCTATGAAGTCGGCGACGAACTCGTTGCAAGGTTCATTGTATATGTCTGTAGGGGTTCCTATCTGCTGGATGACGCCCTCGTTCATCACGACGATGGTGTCACTGAGGGTAAGCGCTTCTTCCTGATCGTGAGTCACATAGATGAAGGTGATGCCGAGTTTGCGATGCATCTCCTTGAGTTCCATCTGCATATCCTTGCGCATCTTCAGATCCAGGGCGGCCAGAGGCTCGTCGAGCAGGAGGACCTGAGGCTGGTTCACAAGGGCGCGGGCGATGGCGATTCTCTGCTGCTGACCGCCGGAAAGGGACTCCACATCCCTGTCCTCATAGTCGGACATATTCACCATCTTGAGATACTTTCGGACTCTGCGGTCTATTTCATCGTGCGGTATCTTCTTGAGTTTCAGACCGAAAGCGATGTTGTCATAGACATCAAGGTGCGGAAAGAGCGCGTAGCGCTGAAAAACTGTGTTAAAAGGACGACGGTAAGACGGAATGTCGGATATATCCTTGCCGTCCATAGAAATGACTCCTTCGTTGGCCGCGCGCGAGCCCGCAATCAGGCGGAGCATCGTGGTCTTGCCACAACCGGAAGGTCCGAGAAGGGTGACGAACTCGCCACGCTTTATCTCGAGATTAATGTCATTGAGGACTTTCTTGTCCCCGAATGATTTGGAAAGATGTTCAATCTTGATGATTACATCGTTCTGCGCCATTTCCCTAAAGCATAAAGAATTGTTGTTTGTCAGTAATAGTTTTGAAAATACATAATTTTTCGCGTTGCAAATATCGCAATAATAAACAATAAACAAGGGGTTGCGGGGATAAATTTTCGGCGGAGGGCGAAATTGGCCGCAGGCCGGGGGAAGAATTGGCCGCCGCGGCCGCAGGAAACATTGGCCGCAGGCCGCGCGGAAACGGAAAAATTACGTAACTTTGTGCGATATGACGACGATTGCAGAGGGCTTCCTGGACAAGCCTATTTTCGGAATTGTGTCGCAGGTGGCACAGCAGACGGGCGTTCGCGCGTTCGTGATCGGGGGTTATGTGCGCGACTGCTTCCTCGGGCGGCCGTGCAACGACATCGACATCGTGGTGGAAGGCAGCGGCATCGAGTTCGCGAAGGCGGTGGGTGCGCGCACGGGCAAGTACGTGTCGTATTTCAAGAATTTCGGCACGGCGATGATGCATTTCCAGGGCGACGAAATCGAGTTCGTGGGCGCGCGCAAGGAGTCTTACAGGCGAGAGTCTCGCAAGCCGATCGTGGAGAACGGCACGCTGGAGGACGATCAGCTGAGGCGCGATTTCACGATTAACGCGATGGCGTTCAGTCTGCAGAAGGAGGATTTCGGAGCTCTCGTGGACCCGTTCGGGGGCATCGCGGACCTCGCGGCGGGCATCATCCGCACGCCGCTCGATCCTGACACGACCTACTCCGACGACCCGCTGAGGATGCTCCGCGCGATACGTTTCGCGACGAAGCTGAGCACCCCGCAGGCGCAGTTTACCATTGTGCCTGAGTCACTTGAGTCGATGCGGAGGATGAAGGACCGTATGAACATTCTCTCGCGCGAGAGGATCGCGGAGGAGCTGAACAAGATTCTGGTGACGCCGAAGCCGTCAATGGCTTTCGCTCTGATGGATCAGACGGGGCTGCTCGACTATGTGCTGCCGGAGCTGGGGAAGCTGAAGGGCGTGGAGACGGTCGAGGGGCGCGGGCACAAGGAGAATTTCTCGCACACGCTCGCGGTGCTGGACAATGTGGCAAGTGCTGAGATCGAGGCGATTGCGCAGGGCGCTCTGCACGATTACACGCCGGAGCTGGACGGAAACGGGTTCGTCGAGACGGTGCGCACGCAGCCTAATCTGTGGCTTCGATGGGCGGCGCTGCTGCACGACATCGGCAAGCCGGCGTCGAAGCATTTCGATCCGCAGACGGGGTGGACTTTCCACGGGCACGAGTACATCGGCGCGAAGATGGTGCCGAAGATTTTCAAGTCGCTGATGATGCCGCTGAACGAGAAGATGAAGTACGTGCAAAAGCTTGTGAAACTGCATCTCAGGCCGATCGCGCTCGTCGACGACGAGGTTACGGATTCGGCGGTGCGTCGCCTGCTTTTCGACGCGGGCAACGACATCGACGATCTGATGCTGCTGTGCAATGCGGACATCACTTCGAAGAATCCTGTGAAGGTGGCACGCATCCGTGCCAATTTCGAGCTGGTGAAGCGCAAGCTGGTGGAGGTCGAGGCGAAGGACGCGATCCGCAATTTCAAGAATCCCATTACAGGTGAATACGTTATGGAGGTCTACGGCATTCCGCCGTGCAACACGATCGGCACTCTGAAGGAGGCGGTGAAGAACGCGATCCTCGACGGAGTCATCGAGAACAGCTTCGAGGCCGCCGACCGCTATATGCGCGGGACCGTCGCTCCGGAGCTGGGGCTCGTGGAGGCGCAAAAGTAGATTTTTCCGGCCGGCTTCGCCGTCCAATACAGGATTGGCCGCAGGCGCTTCCGCCTGCGGCCAATTCTGTTCTTCTTGCGGAGCATTTGTCCGTGGGAAACGTTTTAAATACGGACAAGGTCTGGTTTTGGGGGGCTTTGTCCGTGGGAAACGTTTTAAATACGGACAAGTGGGCTATTACGGAACGGATTTGATGACGGAGTTGGAGTCGGCAGGAAGTCAGGGCTCACAGCGAGTTGGGAGACTGGCCAAAGGGACTGGCGGCGAAGGAGATCGCCGGCTAATGTACGAATGGTCAGAGAGACGGGCGGAGAAGAGCTTCGCAGGCGGAGAGGATGTCCTGGAAGCTGCGTTCGAAATCGCCTGTGTACCAAGGATCTGCGACATCGCGTCCGTTTCCGGTGCAGGACATCAGAAGATGGATTTTGCCTTCGGGGTCGGAGGGGATAATGCGGCGGATGCGGCGAAGGTTGCTGCTGTCCATACAGAAGATGCGGTCGAAGCGGGCATAGTCGGAGGCCGTGATGGTGCGGGCGGTCTTGGCGGAATCGAAGCTGACGCCGTGTTGGGTGAGGCATCTTCGCGCCGGCGGGTAGATGGGATTCCCGAATTCTTCATCAGAAACGGCGGCGGACTCGATGTAATATTGATCGGCCACTCCCCTCGCCTGCACAAGGGATTTCATTATGAACTCAGCCATAGGGCTGCGGCAGATATTTCCGTGGCATACGAAAAGAATGCGGGTCACGCGATGAGGGGTAAGAGGGCAGGGTGAAGGAATCATCGGAATCAATTTTATGCAAAGATATGTACCCGAAGAGTTTCGTGAAAGAATTTTAAAGATATTTGTGAGGAAGTGCGAAAAAAATTTGGAGGGTAAGAAATTTTCACTACCTTTGCATTCCCAAAGCAAATATGCTGGGTTCGTATAACGGTTAGTACTCAAGATTCTCAATCTTGCAATAGGAGTTCGATTCTCCTACCCAGTACCGAAAAAGAGCGGATGATGAAAATCATCTGCTTTTTTTGTTTCCTATTATTTGATTAATGCCGGAAGAAGGAGGCGATGGAGCGGGAGATGTTGGAGCGGGCGATGTCGGGGCGGAGGGCTGTGGAGAGGGGCATATCCGAAGGTGTGGCCGCGAGGACAGCTGCGAAGTCCGGGGCGGCAAAATCATCCGATACGCTGCCGCCGACAGCGATGACCGGGACGCCGGCAGCCGAGGCCAGGCGAAGGACCGCGCTCGGGGCCTTACCCATAAGTGTCTGAGAATCAATGCGACCCTCGCCGGTAATGACAAGCGAGGCGCCCTGAAGAAGTTCATCGAAGCCTCCGGTCGACAGCACGAGATCGGCTCCGGAAACAATGGTGACGGAAGGAGAAGACGCAGCCGAAGCGGAAAGCCCGGAGGAAGCATCTGAAGCCGCACAAGGCAGCAGAGCCAGCAGGCCTCCGGCCAATCCTCCGGCTGCTCCCGCGCCAGGTGTAATATCCAAGTCGATACCCGCGCTAGAGCGCAATAAATCAGCGAAATGAGCGAGCCCGCGGTCAAGGTCGGCGACCTGCTGCGGGTCTGCACCTTTCTGAGGAGCGAAGATACAGGCCGCTCCCAGGGGCCCGGAGAACGGAGCGCGGACATCCGTGGCCAGACGGAAGGTGCAGCCTTCCAGCAACTTATGATCCGGGCGGGCGACACTGCAGACCTGTAACAATGAAGCCCCGCAAGGAGCAGGCACCTGTCCGGACGAGTCCAGAAAACGGAAACCGAGGGCGGAAAGAGCCCCGAGACCACCGTCATTCGACGCGCTGCCGCCAAGCCCTATTATAAAATCCCGGCAACCGCGCTGGAGCGCATCAAGAATAAGTTCACCTGTCCCGAAAGTATTGGCCAGTAAAGGATTACGTTCCTCGGGGCGAAGCAGTGCAAGCCCGCTCGCGGCTGCGGTCTCGATGACCGCGATGCGGCCGCCACGTATCAGAGCATAGCGGGCACGAAGCCTGAAAGAAGGCCCGGATTGGCCGGAACGGCCAATATCGGATTGAATACGGGATTGGCCGCAAGGCCGCGAAAACCCTTCACCCCAGGCGAGCGGGCCGCAGACCTCGCGCTCCACATACTTGCCGCCGCAGGAATGCACGAGCGCGTCGACCGTGCCCTCGCCGCCGTCTGCGAGCGGGAACTTAACCACCTCTGTTTCAGCGAGTCCGGCCGCGCGCAACCCATCCTCGACCGCCGAATTCACATCGGACGAGGAAAGACAGCCCTTGAACGAGTCGCACGCAACAACTATCCGCTTGAACATCAGACAAATAACCCTCCCTCTACAGACAGAAGGAGGGATTATGGATTAATTCCTGAAAAACATCAGCTTCATATCCTTCCCGAGAATCGGAGCCACCGTCGCGGAAGGCTCGAAACTCCAGCCCCCGATGACCGCCGGATCTCCAACCACCTCAGGATCAATGCATCCGTTCGCCTGGAGATAATCGTAAATCAGATTGCGGATCTCCGGGAACTTGTCCAGCGTGCGCTCCTCGATCTGCTCCGGAGTCAGGCCGACGCCTTGCGGAAGATGCCCGCCGCCGCCCGCTGCGCGGTAGGAAGTCATTGCCACCTTGTACATTGCGTCAGCATCGAACGGAGTACCGTCGGCAAGAGAAGTTATCTGCACCCTCTGGCCTGCAGGCTTCGTGACATCCACGGTGTAATTGATGCCGGCAGCGGAGTCGAAGTTGTAGCTGCGCTCCACGAACGACCACCTGACGGTGCCGGTGCGAGGGTCCGGACGGTCCTTGATCTTCAGCACGTGGCCGGAGGCTGGCGACTGAATCCAGAGATCGTAGGAATACTCGAGATATTTCAGAATCTCCGAGCCGCTGAGGCTCATAAGATATATCTGATTTTCATAAGGATAGATGGTAAACAGATCATTGTAGACCAGAGTTCCGGCCTTGACGGTGGAATTGAAGCTCAGCGGAGCGGCGAAGGAAATCTGCGCGAGAGTGCTCTGCAGGCTGACAGTCTGTATAAGATTGATATACGGGCACATACCGCTGAACGAATCGCTGGTGCGAAGGTCAGTCTTCAGTTCTCCGACCTCTCTTAAAGTAAATGCCTTCACAGCCTCGTAATCCTTGTGGAAAGCCTCGCTCATAGCCTTGTCGGTACGGTTGCGGTCCACCCTGATAAGAGAGGAAGTCGCCGATTTGGAGGCGACTTTGCCGCCATCGACGGTCACGCGAACTTCGGCATATCCCAGATTGCGCGCGTGGCTTCCTGAATTCACCAGACAATGCCCATCCTTGGTCACAACGAACGGAGCGTGGTCGTGGGCGCATACCAGGACATCCACTCCCTGAAGGGAATTGAAGAGGTCAAGTCCCTGGCTTTCAAGCACTGAGCCGTCTCCGCGGCCGGTACCGGAATGCACGGCCACCACTACCACCTGCGGCTTCTCGCGCGCGATGACTTCATCCACATTCTCCTGGACCAGCGGAATCAGCGACTTGAAAGTCATACCGCTCCAGAGCGACTCGTTCAGCCAGGCTGCGATGTTCGCATTGTCATAGCCCAGGACCGCGACCTTCAGGCCGGCACGCTTAAGTATCGTATAATAAGGAAAATATGGCTTGCCGTTATCGTTGCGGATGGCATTTCCGGCAAGAAACGGAATCCCCGCCGCCTCCAGGTCCGCAGCCACGCGGTCATAGACCTTGTGCCCGGTCTCGATGTCGTGATTGCCGCCCACGGTCACGTCATAGCCCATATAGGCCGCCATACGCGGGAAAATATGCGGAGTGAGAGTGTCCACATAATTGAAATAATAGACTGAATTGTCCCCCTGGAGGAAATCTCCGTCATCCAGCAGAATCACATTCTCCTCCCCGGCCGCGCTGCGCACGCTGTCCACATACCACTTCACCGCCATAAGGGAATTCTTCACGTTCCCGTCCACATAGGTAGAATCGAAGAGACTTCCGTGCAAGTCATTGGTAGTAAGGATTCTGAGACAATAGTCCCCGTCTTTCGGACCGCAGCCCGCAAGCATCACGAGCGCCGCTGCGATGCCACAAATTTTTCTCGACATCATAAAATATATTTCTTTCCTGAATAAGTTCTTTTCCTTGAATTGCCCTGCTTCCCGCCGCCGTTATACGATGCCTCGGGATGCCTGTAGGAATCCAGGTCGAATATCAGCGACACCTTCTGCTGCCATCCGCTGAACGGCTGCATCTCATCCGTGAAATGGAAGACCAGCGAGACGTCCAGCCGCAGCCAGGCCGAAATCTGAGGTGCCCAGAAAAATTCCAGCCTGTCATACCCGCGTCCTCCGCTGTAGAAGGGCGAACCCGAGTAAAGTTCTGAGCCATACTTCTTTCCGTAGCGCACCCTGTTGTAGTACGGCATCAGATCATCGCCCACAAAAAGTGTGTTCCGCAAGCCCAGTTTCCTGTAAAGCATATTGAATTCGATCTCCGCTCCCATCGGCAGGCAGCCTTCGTCCTCGAGCCTGTCCCACTGATAGCTCAGCAGGCCTCCGAACTTGAGCGACAGCTCGTCCAGCCACGTGGAATTCGAGAAATCGTAGCGGATATACGGGTTCAGGAGGTGGTTGTCCACCACTCCCGGCTGCCCGACAGCTCCGGCATAGTGATACATAACCGCCGCCCAGCCCGCCGAGAGCCCGTCCTGCAGTTTCCAGCTTCCCGCCGAGAAAATCTTGAAGCGCTCGCGCCGGTTCTGCCCGTACATTCCCATCCAGTCGCAGCCGATCTCGGCGTAAAGCCTTGAGCTTCGCCATTTTATGAGCATCCCTTCGAGATTGTTGTCGAAGAAGCGCAGCGAGTCCGACATAAAGGCATAGGAGTACTCCCCTTCCGACATCTTGCGCGGGTAAAGCCCGAAAGTTCCGGAAATCCGCCCCCGCCTGAGGCGCGCGTCCACGTTGTAGTAGAAAAGCAGGTCGCCGATGGCCGAAGCGGCGTCAAGCTGCTCACCCATATTGCGTCTCAGGTCCACGCCAAGGCGCAGCGAGTGCGTCACGAAGTTCTTCTGAGGGATGCGCACTCCCACCCAGGGCGTCAGCCGCGCGGCATTTATCGTCATCGAAGTGGTATAATTCGTATGACGGTAGTCGAATTCGCGGTTGTCGAAATAGTATTCGAAATCCGCGTCGTAGTCCCAGATATTCGACTGCGCCGCCACGTCAAGGCAGAGTGCCAAGGCCAGAATCATCGTAATGAGTCGTCTCATCCCGTCAAGTTCTCCAAAAACTTCCAAATTTAGTCATTCCCCGAGAAAAAGTAACTATCTTTAGCGTGATTTAGACAAAAGTTCAGATATGCTCAAACTCCAGACCCCCGTGGAATTCCCGCAGAGCCGCGTCAGCATAAGCCTCGGCAACAGAATCACCGTGCTCGGCAGCTGCTTCGCGGACGGCGTCGGCGCCCTGATGAAAGATGCAGGCCTGGACGTGTGCGTGAACCCGTTCGGCACGCTCTACAACCCGCAGTCGATCCTGAATTCCGTCCGGCGTCTGAGCAGCGGCGAGCATTTTACCGAGTCGGACTGCGTCCAATTGGGTGCCGGAGCCGGTCTGGTCTGTTCCTTCAGTCATCACACGAGTTTCGCCCGCCCAGACGCCCGGGAATTTCTCGAAGAGGCCAATACAGCATTGGACGCTGCCGCAGCTTTCTGGAAAAGCTGCGACCGCGTCCTCATAACTCTCGGCACGGCGTACTGCTGGCTGCGGGCGGACAGCGGCGAAGTGGTCTCGAACTGCCTCAAGCGCCCCGCCGCCGAGTTCGTGCGCAGGCGTCTGAGCTGCGCGGAGGTCTCGCGCATCCTCTCCGAACTGCTCGGGCTCTGTCCGTCGAAGGAGTTCATTTTCACCGTCAGCCCGATACGGCACCTCAGCGACGGAGCGCACGCCAATCAGCTGAGCAAGAGCACTCTGCTTCTTGCGCTCGAAGACGTTCTGCAGAGTAACGCAGCGCGGGCGGACTACTTTCCGTCCTACGAAATCCTGCTCGACGAGCTCCGCGACTACCGCTTCTACGCCGAGGATATGACGCATCCGAGCCCGCAGGCAGTGCGATGGGTGTGGGAACGCTTCTGCGATTTCGCAGTGCCAGCCTCTGAGCGTGAGCGGCTTGCAGCCAATGAAAGGGCGTCCCTGCGTGCGCGCCACCGGCCGATACTGCAAAAATAAAGGCTGGCTCCGTTCAGCCAACCTTGCTAATTCTTATTCAGATAGAAATCTATGTTCTTGAGCTCGTAGGCCTTGGTCCTTTCGTTGTAGGCCGTTCCGTCACCGATATAGAGATATTTCAGGGATGACTGATAGCTCGTGCTGTCGCGGTACAGATATTTGTCCTGAGCCAGGATCTTGAAATACTTCTTCGCCGCAGGCCTTATGAGAGTGATCTTGTAATTGCCCTGCTGGTCTGTGTAGGCGGTTTCCGAGCAGACCGGATTATTTTCCATCCTGTAATCGTCATCCGGATAGCCCATCAGATGGACTGTGATGTTGGAGAGAGGATCGCCGGACTCTATGTCATAGGCGGTTCCGGAGACGACGAAGGTCGCGATTTCCATCTCCACCTTGTCTTTTTCGCAGGAAAAGACGCAAAGCAGAGACGTCAGAATGACGCATATTTTAACAAATACTCTCATCTCCGGTGACAGAATTATCCCGGTTCAGGTTCGGATACACCTCGCAAATGTAGGCAAAAAATTTTATAAATGCCAAATCTGCGGGGTGAATATATGTTTTGGTTACTGTTTCAGCAGTTCCTCCGCGCTCAGTCCGAGCAGCTCCATTCTCTTCAGGAACGCCGGCAGTTCTGTCTCCAGAAAAGCCTTGCGCTCACGGCTGAGAACTATCTCGTGGGCGTCCTGGGCTACATAGAAGCCCATTCCGCGCTTGTTGTAGATGATGCCGGCGTCCATAAGTTTCT
>CAVCSJ010000044.1:0-15161 GCA_963604895.1 bacterium | reverse complement strand
TCATTGGCCGCAGGCAGGAAGATATCTTCTTCAAGTCAACGACTTGCGTGGAAGTCGCGAAGAAAGCTTCCGCCGAAGCTGGGCTCTCGGTCTATATGGACGCGGACGCGCATTATGACATTTTCCTCAAACGCGACGGAGTGCTCTCTTTCCGCGTGCGGCTTGGAGAACTCTCCAAGACTGAGGATTTTAAGGTGAGCAAAGGACGCCTTTTCCTTCAGGTAGAAGGCGATGAGAATCTCTATAAATTCTCCTGGTCTTCAGATGGCGAGAACTGGCATCAGGTCGGTCAGATGAATGCCAAATACATCAGCACAGAGAGCACCGGCGGCTTCACCGGCATCATCCTCGGCCTCTTCTCCACAGGCACCCCGGGCTCCGTCGGCACCTTCCATAGCTTCAGCTACACTCAGGTGAAGTAAGACGCTATTAAAATTCGTAGAGATTCAGTCCTGTCTCGGGGTCGAAACGGCGGCCGAGACGGGTGGCGTATCTGGTGACGAAAAGCTCGCAGGCACCGTTGATATGGCAGTCAAGCATATGGCCGCCCACTACGGAATAGTCTGACCTTCCGAGATTTACGTGAAGATGAAGGTATGGTTTGCCGTCCTTTTCCGAGATGTTTCCCACGAGACTGGAAATCTCCATCTGCTCGTCGAAAGTCTTGTCCACATATTTTTTGGTGGCAGGATTGAGGAAACGCAGAGTGGCGCTGTTCACCGCTCCGATGCCGCTGACTTCGCCGGCGAGAACGCCTGTCTCGAGGCAGAAAGCGGTCAATGCCTCCATAACATTCTGGTGGTTGTCAATGCTTACGACGTATCTGTCGCCGTCCTGAACGTACTTGTACATATTGTCTGAAAATTTTAGTACAAATGTAGCAATATTATAGTTCCCTGCGTTTAATAATTGAAAAAACACTATTTTTGTGCGCCTTTTAAAGCGGCGGCAATAAAATTATGAACAAGGAAATCACAAAAGTCGTTCTGGATTTCGGCGGAGTCATCGCCCCGGTCGATATCAGAGGATGTCTCGACCGCTACCACGCCCTGGGCTTTCACAATGTGGACAAATACCTCAACCTGGTGCGCCAGGAGGGCGCTTTCGGGGACTTCGAATCTGGCAAGATCGACGAAAGACAGCTTGCTGAATTCGTCAGCCGCGAGGTCGGAAAACCTGTCAGCGAGCAGGAGTGCAGCAACGCCTTCTTCGGCTTCTTCGACGGCGCCAGGGTGGATGTCTTCGAAAAGAACATCGCAGCCGTAAAGCGCCTCAAGGAAGAAGGTTACAGCCCGGCGCTGCTCTCGAACACGAATCCGTTCATCGCCGGGTGGTTCCGCAGCGACCGCTTCGACGGCCACGGACACTCGCTTTCCGACTACATCGGGCATTTCTACCTCAGTTACGAGCTGAAAGTGATGAAGCCCGACGAGCGGATTTTCCGCATAATGCTCGACGGCGAGGGCGTGCCTCCGCAGCAGATTCTTTATGTGGACGACGGAGCGTCCAATCTCGCAACGGCCTCCCGCCTCGGTATGCACACTCTTCTCGCCTCCCCTCAGACCGACTGGACCGAAGAGATCTTCAAAATGCTTCAATAAAAACACTCTATATATGAAACGATTACTCATTATTCTCACACTCCTTCTCTGCGGTACCCTGCTCTCAGCCCAGACTATGAAGGAGCGCCTGACTTCCCACGTCTACTACCTTGCAAGCGACTCGCTGCGCGGTCGCAAAGCCGGCTCCCCCGACGCCCTCAAGGCTGCGGATTATATTCAGTCAGAATATGTTAAGATAGGTCTGAAGCCTTTCTTCGAAGACGGATACAGACAGACATTCGACAAATACACGAACATCGTCGCCCTCATTGAAGGCAACGACCCGGCCCTCAAAGACGAATACATCATTCTCGGAGCACATTATGACCATCTGGGAGTGAAAGGCGGCAAGATTTACAACGGAGCTGATGACAATGCTTCCGGCTCAGCAGCGCTCATAGAGATAGCCCGCGAACTGTACGCTAACCGTAACGCCCTGAAACGCAGCATTATAATCGCGGCCTTTGACGCAGAGGAACTCGGGCTTTTCGGTTCCGAAGCCCTTGCGAAGGAACTCGATACGAAGATAGGCATCGACAAGATCAAGCTTATGATGAGCATCGATATGGTGGGCTGGTACAAGGCTTCAGGGAAGCTGAAGATGGAAGGTGTCGCCACCATAAAGGACGGCAGGAGAATCATCAGAGACGAGGCTTCGAAAGTCTCCATAGTCGTGGGCCCGAAGAATTTCGAGACTTCATCCCTTACGGCCACCGACACGGAAGGATTCGCGATGAAAGGAGTGCCTACGCTCTCGGTCACTACAGGCCTCAAGTCCCCTTACCACAAGCCCGGGGATGACGCTGAACTCATTGACTATGACGGGCTTGAAAAAGTCTCCGAATATATTTCAGCAGTCGCGGAGGATGTCGCTTCCGACCCTGACTTCGCATCTTCAGGAAAGGTTGCCCGCAAACACAGGGCCACTCTTCCTCTGTTCGAAGCCGGCCTGACCGCTTCGCTGACATCCTCGAATCTTAATTTCCGCAAGAGCGCCCTCGTCACCAAATCCAGGACAGGATTCAGCGTAGGTCCTCAGTTCCAGTTGAATATCAAGAATTTCGGCCTGAACACCAAGGCTCTGTATGAAATGACGCTCTCGGAATTCCCTGCCGACGGAAATCTCTGGAAAGAGTCCCTGACCTACCGCCAGCAGTCCCTGACCGTGCCGGTAATGATTATCGGAAACACATATTCCTCATATTCAATGAGATTCTTCGCGGGATTCGGCGGATATTACAGCTATGTATTCTGGAACAATGCTTCAGATTACACACTTTCTTCCGCTCCCGTCCAGATCGAAAAGAATCAGTTGGGCATCTCCTACTGCTTCGGAATGCAGGTCGGGCAGTTCAGCATAAGCCTGGACGGCCGCGTCCAGAAGAACAATTTCTTCACCGGTATCGCCGCCCCGTCCGCCCGCCTGAGCTCCTTCAACCTCACCTTCGGCTATAACTTCTAATATCGCGGTGGTTGAGCCTGTCGAAACCACATTTTCGCCAGGCTTCATCGCAGGCCTTCCCGGTTTAGACGCGCATCCCCGCTTTTTCCGCGCAGCGGATGCCGTCGATGGCAGATGAGACTATGCCGCCTGAATATCCGGCGCCTTCCCCGCAGGGATAAAGTCCAGGGAAGCCCTCACACTCAAGGGTTTCCGGATCGCGGCAGATGCGTATCGGGGAAGATGTTCTGGATTCAACTCCCAGGAGCAGGGCATCGCGGGTGTAATAGCCGCGAATAGTCCTGTCCACCAGCGGGAAAGCCTTCTGAAGACGCCGTGCCACGGCAGGTGGAAGAATCCTGTGAAGAGGCGCGGAAACGGCCCCCGGACGATAGGAAGTCTCAGGCAGATCCTTCGAAACGACCCCCTTGCAGAAATCGGTCATCCTCTGCGCCGGAGCGGCGAAAGGATGAAGCGAAGAAGCGGCAGAGCCGGAATCACCCGTCGAGGCAGAAGCAGAAGTCTGATTCCCGCGATGCAGCGCGCGATACATAGACCTCTCAATATCTCTCTGATAATCAAGCAGTCCGAAAGCCCCGGCCGAGGCATATTCCGCAGGCGCATCCTCCGGTTCTATGGAAACCACCACCCCGGCGTTCGCCCAGCGTGAATTGCGCCGCGAATTCGACATACCGTTGAGCACAACTGTCTCACTTTCAGTCGATGACGGCACAAGCACGCCTCCCGGACACATACAGAAGGAGAACACTCCCCTGCCATCCACCTGCTGCACGAAGGAATACTCCGCCGGCGGCAGCGATGCGGGACGGGAAGCCCCCGACATAGAGCGATACCTGGCGCGGTCGATCACCTCCTGCGGATGCTCCACCCTGACACCCAGCGCAAAACCCTTCGCCTCCAGACGACAGGAACGTGCGGAAAGCATCTCGTAAACATCGCGAGCCGAGTGCCCCGTCGCCAGAATCACCGACTTCGCGCGATAATGCACATCCCCGACACCGACATCCAGCCGGCCGTCTTCCAGACGTCCAATACTGTCCGCTCTCGAGGAGAAATGATACTCCCCGCCGTGTTCTATAATGAAATTTCGTATATTCTCGACTATCCCCGGCAGACGGTCGGTTCCGATATGCGGGTGGGCATCCATAACTATCGATGGATCAGCCCCAAAGCGTACCAGGGCATACAGAACTTCGCGATTGTCCCCCCTTTTCGAGGACCGCGTGAAAAGCTTTCCGTCCGAGAAAGCCCCCGCTCCGCCTTCACCGTAACAGTAATTCGAATCCGGATCCAGAATGCCGTCGCGTGAAAGCGCTGCCATATCCTTCTTTCTCTCGTGCACATCCTTACCGCGCTCAAGCACAATGGGTTTCAGGCCCAGCTCCACCGATTTCAGCGCAGCGAAAAGCCCGGCAGGTCCCGCGCCGACCACAATTACAGGCTCAGCGTCGTGCACGTCAGGATATTCCGGCAGCCTGTAAGGCTGCCAATGTTCATCCGCTCCATAAACCTCTATCCTGTAGCGATATACAGGCATTCCACGGGCATCCAGACTGCGTTTCACAGGAACGCAGACATATTCGGCGGAAGAAAGGTCTGGACAGTCCGAAGGGAAAAGCCCGGCAGTAGGGTCACATACGAGTATGCGGGAAGCCCACGGAAGCCCCAGACGCCTGCTCGCCTCCTTGCAGAGAAGCTGAGGATCTATCTCACGGCCTGGCCGTACTACATACTCGAACTCTTTCATAAAAGCCTAAAAATCAGCGATACGTGAAACAGGAGCCACATCCAGAGGGCATCTCTCCCCGTTCAGATAATGGAAATATCCCGCTATGGCTATCATCGCCGCATTGTCCGTAGTAAACTTGAACTCAGGAAGATAGGTCTTCCAGCCCCGCTTGGCGCCCTCCTCGGTGATGCGGCGTCGCAGACCGCTGTTGGCGGAAACTCCGCCGCCTATGGTCACTTCGCGGATTCCGGTCTGCTTCGCGGCCTTGATGAGCTTGTCCATCAGAATGTCTATCAGGCACTTCTGGAAACTTGCGCAGATGTCCTCCTTGTTCTTCTCCATAAACTCCGGATCCTTCGCCATCTCGTCGCGCACGAAATAAAGCAGCGAGGTCTTCACGCCGCTGAAACTGTAATCCAGCCCCGGAATCTGAGGCTTTGCGAAATGAAAGCGGTCAGGATCGCCCTGGGCCGCAAGCTTGTCGATGATCGGGCCGCCGGGATATCCTAGTCCCATCATCTTCGAACATTTGTCGAAGGCCTCCCCCACAGCATCGTCGATGGTCTGCCCCAGGATCTCGAAATCCAGAGGGCTGTTCACCTTGACTATCTGTGAGTTACCTCCTGAAACCAGCAGGCACAGATATGGGAACGAAGGCTCCACTACCGGCTTGTCCGCCTGGCGGACGAAATTCGCAAGCACGTGGCCCTGGAGATGGTTCACCATCACGATAGGCACATCCAGCGAAATGCTGAGGGCCTTTGCGAAGGATGTCCCCACGAGAAGCGAGCCCAGAAGGCCCGGACCGCGGGTGAACGCTATGGCTGTCAGTTCCTCAGGCTTCACGCCTGCACGGCTGAGGGCCTCGCTCACGACCGGAACGATATTCAGTTCGTGAGCCCTGGATGCAAGTTCCGGGACGACGCCGCCGAAAGCGCGGTGAACTTCCTGACTTGCAATGACATTGGACAGAAGATAACGGTCCTTGATGACTGCCGCCGAGGTGTCGTCGCAGGATGATTCTATACCGAGAATGATATCTGACATAAGCGTTGGTAATTAAGCCTGCAAAATTACGAAAAGAGCCGAAATATTTTGTTATTTTTGTAGGCTTAAAGAGAACGGGACATCAAAAAGGCAGTTCATATCATCTACAAGACAGCGATAGCAATCCTTGCCGTTGCGGTCTGCCTTGCCGTAATCATCCAGATTCCTTCCGTCCAGAGCGCAGTCGCCGGCAAGGCCCTCTCGAAGCTCGAGGGTGCGACCGACGCACAGATAAGTTTCTCGTCTGTAAACGTGATGCCTTTCAGCGGCCTGATAGTCAAGGATCTGGCCATAGTGGACACCGCCCCGGCACAGAATGCCCCGGACACGCTTTTCAGCGCCAGGGATGTAAACGCCTCATTCAGAATAAAAACCCTCTTCTCGAAAAACGGCATCTTCCTGAACCGTGCGAGCATAAAGGGAGCCACGATGAATCTGGTGATGGAGCCGGGGCACAAACTGAACCTCAAGAGAATATTCCACCTCCCGGACAGCTCCAGGGGCGGAAATTTCCGCCTTCTCATCAAAAAGGCCGAAGTCGACACCGTCAGACTCAGAATCCTCCAGACGGAGAAGGACAAGGAATTCAAGGGTATGGATTTCTATGACCTCAGGCTTCTCTGCTACGCCAGAGGTCACAATCTCAGCCTGGTGAACAAGGAGTTCGCCATAAAGGTAGATGAAGCAAGCGCCCGCGACCATAGAGGCTATACTGCTCACGCAGAAGGCGGTACGGTGAAAGTGAAGCTCGGAGATCTGAAGATTGCGGGGACTCACGTACAGGACGGATGGTCCGACATACAGCTGAATAATTTTCATAAGGAATTCACTGTCAAGCGCCTCATAGCCAAGCGCGGTATAACTGACGCCACTGACGCCACCCTTAGCGGAATGCTCGACCTGCGCTCCATAAATGCCATCATCGGCACCGCCCTGCCGGAAGACATAAAGTTGAACATCAGCGCCCTGGATCTGAGCGGCGATATGAGCGATCTCCACCTTAGCACTCTGAAATTCAGAGAATTGAGCTCAGGAATCAACGGCACCCTCAGCGGCGGCGCCCAGGGCATCAGAGACAGGGACATAAAGATGGACCTCAAGGCCGAGGGAATGAATTTCAGCATTGACGGAGTCGGGAAAATAATGGACGGTTTCGGAAAGGAACTTCCCGCAATGCTCTCACGTGGAAGCAGTTTCACCTTCGACGGCAGCGTCTCCGGAGCGCTCGCCGACCTGAAAATCAAGGGACGGCTGAAGGACACGAAGGGCGGAGAAGTCAGAACGGCATTGGATGTCAGGAACCTGACATCCAGGACGGAAGACCTGGGCATCGGCGGCACGCTGCACACGCAGGACCTCGCCGTCGGACGGATCCTCGGAAACGGGATGCTCGGAGAATGTACGCTCGGTTGCGGATTAAGTGCCGAGATTGGCCGGGACGGCCAGATGGAAGGAGTGCTCGATTCGCTGAGAATCAGCAAGTTCGGTCTGATGGGCTACGACTACTCGGATCTCCAGGCGCAGGGGCGTCTGAGCGGCACGACCTTCGACGGACGCGTGGTCTGCAACGACCCGAACCTGAATTTCCTCTTCCAGGGACTGCTGAACTTCTCGCGTCAGTCTGAAGGAGCTCGCTACAATTTCTTCGCCTACCTCGCCTACGCTGACCTCCACGCCCTCGGACTCGACTCCAGAGCGGTCTCCAGGGCACAGGGCGCGCGCATCGAAGCCGACTACCGCCGCGTCACGCGGGGAAACCTCGACGGCAGCATCCGTCTCAAGGGGCTGAAGCTCGAAAACGCTGATACCAAGTACAATATGGGCGACGTGACGCTCACTTCGCACTCCGCCACGGGCCGCTACACCTTCGATCTGACCTCGGACTTCGCGCACGCAAGATTCCGCGGAACGCAGTCAGTGATGAGGATGGTGCAGGACCTGGGAGCCATCACCATTGGACGGGAACTCCCGGCCATAAAAAAAGCGTCGACAGCCAGCGACGAGAACTACGAAGTCGCTGTGGAACTGCACGATACGCGCGACCTGCTCTCCTTCGTCAAACCTGGACTGTACGTCGCCGACAGCACTTCCGTACGGCTGAGGGTGCGCAAGGGCGGACTGCTCGACTGCCGCATCGGCTCGCCGCGCATCGCCCTCGGCAAGCAGTACCTCAAGGGACTCGAGCTTAGCCTGGACAACGAAGACGGCGGCCTGAACTGCAAGCTGAACGGGCGCGAACTGGCAGTTTCCGACGCGCTGCGCCTCGAAAACAACTCCCTGATGCTCTACGCGAGCGACAACAACATCGGTCTCGGCTACTACTACGACAACAGCTCGCTCAGCGAGAACCGGGGCGAGCTCTACCTCACCGCCGAGTGCTTCAGAGACGAGTCCGACAGATTGGCCGTCAAGGCTAAAAGCCTGACGTCCAATATCTACGCGAATGGCAACCAGTGGCGCATCCTGCCTGCGGGCTTCTCCTACGGAGGCGAGCGCTTTACGATAGACGGGCTGGAAATCGAATGTGACGGGCAGTCCGTCAGGCTCGACGGCGGCATCAGCAAGACTCAGACGGACACGCTCGAGGTGAACCTGAGCAACATCGACCTCCATATGCTGAACACCTTCGCCTCGGCTCTGCCGGAGCTCGGCGGCAGCGCCACGGGCAAGGCTCAGATTCTGTCACCGACCTCGGCGAGGACCGGTATGACCGCGCAGCTGCTGCTCAAGGACGCCTCGGTTTCGGGCTACGCGGCGGGAGACGTGAACGCGGGACTCGGCTGGGACAGCAAGGCCGGGAAGCTCAATCTGGCTCTGAAGAACGACGTCAACTATATGACATCTTTCGATATTTCCGGAAGCTATACTCCTAAAACTCAAGGTATTGAGGCCCACCTGCAGCTGCAGGACTTCGAAGCCGGATACTTCAGTTCGTTCGCCCGGAAAATATTCAGCACCCTCAAGGGAAAGGTCAGCGGCAACATAGACATCGGCGGCACCCTGGACCGGCCGGACATCAGCAGCGGCACCTGCAGCCTGAATTCCGGAGTGCTCGGAGTGGCCTCGACAGGCGTGGACTACTACGTGGGCGGAAACTTCTACGTGGACAATCAGGGCGTGCATTTCGACGGAATGGAAGCGAATGACGGAGCGGGCGGTACCGGAAAAGTCAGCGGCGGTCTGCTCTACGACCGGTTCAAGAACCTCAGGCTTTCCACCGTCATCGACGCCGTGGATGTCAAATGCGTGAATCTGGACAGCGGAGAGCACTTCTACGGCCATCTGAACGGCACGGGACGAGTGACTTTCGAGGGTCCGTTCAAGTCCCTGCGGATGGAGGCGGACGCTGTCACTTCCAGCCGGGGTGACCTGCATATCCCTATCAAATCCACGGCTACGAGCGGATCCGGCGACCTGCTGACCTTCCGCGAGGAGGAGAAGACGGTGCACGTGGACCCTTACGAGCAGATGATGAACCGCCTGGAAACCAGCCGGAAGGATGAAAGCAACTTCAGTATGGGGCTTCGCGTGACAGCCACGCCTGTCGCCACCTGCAATGTGGAAATCGGCAAGGGCAGCGGCAATGCGCTCATCGGCCACGGCCACGGCGACCTGAACCTCGAGATCAGTCCTTCGCACCACGAATTCAGCATCGGAGGCGACTACACGCTCACAGACGGCGACTTCCACGTCTCGGCGATGGGTCTGGCAAATCGCAACTTCACCATAACTGACGGAAGTTCAATAAGTTTCAACGGAGATATAATGGAGAGCGACCTTTCCATCGATGCCGTCTACAACACCAAGGCCTCACTCTCCACCCTAATTTCCGACACTACGTCTATCGCCACAAGACGCAACGTGGAATGCGGAATCAATGTTTCGGGAAAGCTCCGCGACCCGTCGCTCCGTTTCTCGATAAACATTCCGGACGTGGATCCTCTCACGAAATCCCGCGTGGAAAGCGCCCTGAGTACGGATGACAAGATTCAGAGACAGTTCCTCGCCCTGCTTATCACAGGCAGTTTCCTGCCGGAAGACGCTTCGGGAATCGTGAACAGCACCAGCAACCTTCTCTATTCGAATTTCGCCGTGCTTATGGCCAACCAGCTGAACAACATTCTGGAGAAGCTGGATATCCCTCTGGACCTCGGCCTGGGCTATCAGACCGGCACGTCCGGGAGCAGTCTCTTCGACGTGGCCGTGTCCACCCAGCTCTTCAACAACCGCGTGATAATGAACGGCACCATCGGCAACCGCCAGTTCGCGAACACCGCGACCACGGATGTCGTGGGCGACATAGATATCGAAATCAAACTCGACCGCAGCGGGTACCTGCGCCTGACGCTCTTCTCCCATTCGGCCGACTCCTATACGAACTACCTGGACCGTCTGCAGCGCAACGGAATGGGTATCGCGTTCCAGAGGGAATTCAACAGCGTCGGCGAATTCCTTCGCAGCATCCTGGCCGACAAGGACAAGCGCGCCCAGATGGAACTCGAGTCCTCTTACCGCGCGAGAGAGTCCAAAACCATCGTAATCGAATGAGTATGAACGGAAAACTATATCTGATCCCTTCTCCTCTGGGAGAAAACGAAGTCTCGTCGGTAATCCCGGCGGCAGTGCTTGACCTGCTTCCCACGCTGAACTGTTTCGTGGTGGAGGAAGTGCGGACCGCCCGCCGCTACCTCTCCCGCGCGGGACTTAAAGGGCATATCGAAGAGCTTGAGTTCCACCTGCTTAACGAGCACAGCACACCTGCCGACGTGGAGGCTCTCGCAGGCCTTTTCGCAGACGGCCGCAACGTGGGTCTCATCAGCGAAGCGGGGCTTCCGGCCGTCGCGGACCCGGGCGCGCTGCTCGTGGCGCTCTGCCACCGCCGCGGCATCACCGTAGTGCCGCTCGTCGGCCCGTCATCACTTATGCTCGCTCTTATGGCGTCCGGCCTTAACGGCCAATCCTTTGCTTTCTGCGGGTATCTTCCCGCCAAGTCGGACCAGCGCCGCACGGCCATAAAGAATATTGAAAAAACCTCGGCTCAGCACTGTCAGTCACAGATTTTCATTGAGACGCCTTACAGAAACGACTCGATGCTGGCTGATTTATTGTCCTGCTGCCAGGGTTCCACACGGCTATGCATCGCGGCGGATATCACTACCGATGACGAGTACATCCGCACGCTCAGCATTGCGGAGTGGAAGAAGGAGAAAATCGAAATCGGCAAGAGGCCGTGCGTATTCATATTGCTCGCGAAATGATCGGTACAGTAGAACTAACAGGAATGGAATTCCTCGCCAGGCACGGCTGTCTGGAGATCGAGAAGGCCGTGGAGAATCTCTTCGTGGTGGATTTCAGCGGGGAATACGATATGAGTGCGGCAATGCGCAGCGACGACCTGCACGACGCGGTGGATTACGGGGACATCTATGACATCGTGGCCGCTGAAATGGCGATGCCGTCGAACCTGCTGGAGCATCTGGCGGGGCGTATCCGTGATGTGATTTCCGCCCGGCATCCAGAGCTCATTTCATTCAGTATCAGCGTCTCCAAGCGCCGCCCTCCGGTAAACGGGGTTGCCGCCTGGTCCAAAGTAACAGTCAGAAAATGAAGATAGCGTTCCTTACTCTCGGCTGCAAGCTGAATTACGCCGAGACCTCCACATACGAAAGGGGCTTTCTGCAGGCCGGCTGGGAGGCCGTGCCCTGGCAGGAGAAGGCAGATGTGTACCTTATCAATACCTGCTCAGTCACAGCGACTTCCGACAGCAAGTCGAGAAATCTCATCCGCAAGGTCCATCGCGTAAATCCCCTCGCCTGGATTGTGGTGACCGGCTGCAGCGCCCAGCTGCGCCGCTCTGAAATCGAGGGCATCGACGGCGTCAGCCGCGTGTTCGGAGCACACGAAAAGCAGAACGTCGTCAGGGAGACATTGGACGCCGTGAGCGGCGGCCACGGATTCAGAATGAAGGCTTCAGCGGGCTCGGAAGGCGTTTTCGGAGCGTTCAGCACGGGCGAGAGGACGCGGTCGTTCCTGAAAGTGCAGGACGGATGCAGCAACTATTGCGCTTACTGTACGGTGCCGTATGCGCGCGGAGAGAGCCGCAATATTCCTGTCGCTGAATGTGTTGCCGGCGCGCGGGCGATTGCCGCCGAGGGCGTTAAGGAGGTCGTGCTGACGGGCGTGAACACCGGAGATTTCGGCAGGACGACCGGCGAATCGTTTCTCGATCTGCTGAAGGCTCTGAACGATGTGGAAGGGATCGAGAGGTATCGCATCTCCTCTATCGAGCCGAATCTTCTGACCGAAGAAATCATAGCCTGGATAGCATCAGGGACCAAATTCCAGCCTCATTTCCATATTCCTCTGCAGAGTGGCAGCGATGAGATTCTCCGCGCTATGGGACGGCACTACGACACGGCGGCCTTCTATGACAAGATTCAGATGGTGCGTCATTATATGGAGGCGCCCGGCCGCCTGAAGGTCTTTTTCGGCATCGATCTGATGACCGGTCTGCCGGGAGAGACCGAGGCGCTTTTCCGCGAAAGCTATGAGTTCATAAAGAAGGTCTCCCCCGCCTTCATCCACGTCTTCCCGTACTCGCAAAGACCGGGCACGAGGGCGGCTTCGATGCCGGGCCAGGTGAGCGAGGAGGTGAAAAAGGAGCGGGTTGCTGAGCTCGAGGAACTCTGCGCTCAGCTTCACGGGGACTTCGTCGCCGCGCACAGTGGGATGCACGCGCGGGTACTTTTCGAATCGAAAGAGAAGGACGGCTCAATGGGCGGATATTCAGAGAATTACATACGCGTAACCAGGGCGTGGAATCCGGCCCTGTGTGGCGAAATTGTCGATGTGGTGATTTGACCACAGCCCCTTTTCCCGCCACAAAAGCGCGTTTTCACCACCTTATCGGACATCTCGGCCTCCGGCGTTTGCCGGAGGTTTTTCGTACATATACCTTTGCGGAGTACAAAAAAACTCAAACCCAAAATGGAGAATTTTATCAAGTTATTCGAACAGTCGGTCAACGGGTGCTGGAACGAGATGGCGCTCGCTGACTTCAAGAAAAGCAGCTGTACCTACGGAGAACTCGCCGGCGACATCGCGGCCCTCCATCAGCTCTGGTCCAAGGCCGGTCTTCAGAAAGGAGACCGCATAGCATTGAATGCACGCAGTTGCAGCAACTGGGTAAAGATATTTATGGCGTCTATATGTGGCGGCTATTGCAGCGTGGAGCTCTTCAACGGTTTCACAGCCTCGGCCACAAGCCAGCTGGTCTGCCATTCGGGCAGCAGACTGCTGTACACTGAGAAAAACATATTCGACGGTATGAACTTCGACGATATGTCCGAGGTTATAGCCGCCATCGACGTCGTTACCGGTGAGCTTCTGGCAGCCAGGGGTGATTTCAAGGCTCTATACGAGGAGTTCAGGAATTCCCGTCCGCAGCTGAAGGAAGGCAGCGTGCATTATGAGGAGAGGCCTATGGAGGAGGTCTGCGCGATTATGTACACCTCCGGCTCCACAGGCAGTCCGAAGGGCGTTATGCTGACGGTTAAGAATTTCAGCGCGAATGTCTATATCATTCCTGAAATGATGCCGTTCAGAAAGGGCGAGAACTACCTCAGCCTGCTTCCTTACGCGCACATCTTCGGTCTTACGGTGGATGCCATCATTCCGCTCTGCAAGGGGCTGCATCTGACGATTCTCTGCCTGCCGCCGATTCCGCGCTTCCTCAAGGAGGCCCTCGCCGAGACGCGTCCGCACGTGTTCTTCGGCGTTCCGCTCATCTTCATCAAGTTCATCGACGACTCCATCGGAGCTCTTATGGACAAGGATAAGATAAATGCCGAGCATCCTGACGAGGCATATCTCAAGATGCTCGCGGACAAGCTCACAGCCGATATGGGCGGCAACGTGGAGGTCTTCGCGACCGGCGGCGCGGCCATCCCTCACGAGCTGGAGAACCTGCTCGCATTCAAGCTCAAGGTGCCTTTCGTGACCGGATACGGTATGACCGAGTGCGCTCCTATCATTTCAGTGGGCGTGAAGGGCAAGTACAAGGCCCGCTCCTGCGGCGTATATGTGGACAATCTGGAGCTCCGCATCGCCTCCGATGACCCAGCAACAATCCCGGGCGAGGTTCAGGTCCGCGGCGACGAGGTGTTCAAGGGCTACTATCACAATGACGAGGCCACTGCGGCCGCATTCACCGAGGACGGCTGGTTCCGCACCGGCGATATGGGCACGGTGGATTCGGAGAAGAATCTGTTCCTGGTGGGCCGCTGCAAGAATATGCTTCTCTCAGCGAACGGCCAGAACATCTATCCGGAGGAGATCGAGGTCTACCTCAACTCGATGCCTTATGTCGCTGAGTCTCTGATAGTTCAGAGGGGCAGTGCGCTCGTCGCTCTGATCGTCGTGAATCCGGATGCCGTCGCCGCGGCAGGACTGGACGCCGATTCGCTCGATGCTCTTATGCACGGCAACATCTCCAAGCTGAACAAGCTGATTCCTGCCTACAGCGCGGTCGCCGGCTTCGAGCTCCGTTACGAGCCGTTCGTCAAGACGCCTAAGGGCAGCATCAGAAGATTTATGTACAAGTAGTTTCCCCGGCCGCCGGAGGCGTCCAATCTTGTATTGGCCGCCTGCAGCGGCCAATATAGTATTTTGATTATGAACAGAGAAGAGATTAAGGCGATTCTGCCGCACCGCGAGCCGATGCTGCTGGTGGACGAGTCGGAGTTCGACGGCGAGTATGTAAATGCGAGCTATACCGTGAAGGGGGACGAGTTTTTCCTTCAGGGGCATTTTCCCGGGAATCCTGTGGTTCCGGGTGTGATTCTCTGCGAGATTATGGCTCAGTGCAGCGTTCTGCTTGTGGGTGAGCAGGTTAAGGGGCATCTTACTTTCTATGCTGGTCTGGACGGCGTTCGGTTCAAGAAGGCAGTGGTTCCGGGCGACAAAATCTGTGTAAAATCCCGTCTGACGGCCGTTCACTGGCCATTGTTCTGTGTCGAGGCCGAGGCCCGCGTGGACGGCAAGCTCTGCTGCAAGGCCAAGATGGAGTTTATGGTCCGCTAGCGCCATCTCGTGGCCGCTGCGGTGGTTGAATTTGTCGAAACCATCGTTCATTTCGACTAGAAAAAGTTTTGTCCGTAAAATGGCGGGGTTTTACGGACAAAGTTATGAAGAACTGAGGTTTGTCCGCAAAAAGGCGGGGTTTTATGGACAAAGCTGTGAAAACAAAGTTTTGTCCGTGAAAAGGGGTGGTTTTACGGACAAAGTTTTTATCTTTGCGTAACTACGAGTTATTAACACCCAA
>CAVCSJ010000043.1:0-15167 GCA_963604895.1 bacterium | reverse complement strand
GTCCTCATAATCTGCGTGGTCATTGCGATGCTCCTCGCGAACCTTCCTTTCACGAAGGAAGTATACCACAGTGTCCTGGAGACCAATTTCTCGCTCTATATCCAGTCTCCTGACGGGGAGCAGATAATGTTCCCGAAGGATATGACCGTGGAGAGTTTCATCAATGACATCCTGATGACCATTTTCTTCTTCACGGTGGGACTGGAAATCCGCCGGGAGATGAAGACAGGCGAGCTGTCCAGCCCGAAAAAGGCTATGATGCCGATCATTGCGGCATTGGGCGGCGTCCTGGCGCCGGCCATCATATTCACCTGCCTGAACGCGGGCACGGCTTCGGCTTCGGGCTGGGGCATTCCGACCGCGACGGATATCGCTTTCGCGGTCGGCATCCTTTCGATCCTGGGCGACAAGGTTCCGCTTTCGCTTAAGGTTTTCCTGACGGCGCTGGCGATTGCGGATGACCTGATCGCGATTCTGGTGGTGGCGATTTTCTACGGCGGGGAGATTCACTTCGGCCTGCTGGGCATCGCTGCGCTGCTGATTCTGTTCGGGGTGATTGCAAACAGGCTGGGCGAGAAACGCGGGATTTTCTATCTGGTTCCGGCGCTCGCCATCTGGACCATTTTCTACTACGCAGGCGTGCATTCCACTATGTCCGGCGTGGTTATGGCCTTCCTGGTGCCTATGGCTCCGCGCTATTCCGAATCATATTTCTACACCAAAACCCGCCGCAGCTTCAGACGTCTTTCCGAAGTTGCTGACGGGTCTTTCCCGAACCATCATCAGAGGCATTATCTGCGTAAGCTTGTTACAGTTACGGATGGGAGTATGAGTATGAGCGACCGTATGGAGCACACACTTTCGCCGATCGTGAATTTCATCATAATGCCGCTGTTCGCCCTGGCCAATGCGGGTGTGGAGATTGCGGATCCTTCCTATCTGAAGATTTTCTCCTTCGATTCGCTTACGGGCGGCGTGGGGCTCGGCATTTTCCTCGGGCTTGTAGTCGGAAAGCCGCTGGGCATTTCGCTTGCCAGCTGGCTCGCCATCAAGCTGAAAGTGGGGCAGATGCCGTCGAACGCGAGCTGGAAGATGCTCATCGCCGTGGCCTGTCTGGGCGGTATCGGTTTCACGATGTCCATTTTCGTGGACACGCTCTCCTTCTCGGGCCAGAGTCCTGAGGTGATGCATCAGCTTCGCAGTATGGGCAAGGTGGCCGTACTGATGGCCTCCCTCACCGCCGGCGTCCTCGGCGTCATCCTCATCAACATCGTCTCCCGCCTCGAGCGCAGGCACAAGTAGGCTCCGCCGTTTTGGCCCACACCTGGATTGGCCGCAGTGAGCGTTGGGAATCTCATAAAAAACGGGGTGAAAAAGACTGCCTTTTTCACCCCGAATCATTATCTTACAGGCTCTTGACCCAGCTGTCGACGCTCGCCTGGCTGGCGCCGTTGATGAGCTTTCCGGCCTTCCAGTTCACATCCGGATAGAGCTTGCGGAAAGTTCTCATCGTGTTGTCGATACTGCTGCCTCCGGAAGTCATAAAGAGATATACAGTCTTGCCTTTCAGGTCATAAGACTCCACGAAAGTGTTTATGATGCGCGGAGCGCCGTTCCACCAGTTAGGGAAACCGATGTAGACGGTATCGTAGCCGTCCAGATCTGCCTTGCTCTTCACGAAGGCCGGGCGGGAAGACGGATCTGCGTTCTCCTTGCAGCAGCGTGAGTTCTGGTCTGTCCAGTCCAGGTCCGCAGAAGAATACTTCTTCTCCGGCACGATTTCGTAAAGTTCTCCGCCTGCGGCGTTTGCAACCATCTTGGCCAGGCGCTCGGTAGTGCCCGTGGCCGAATAATAGGTAACCAGTGTTTTAGACATTTGATTTTTCTCCTTTTTCTGGCCGCACGCGGCAATGGAAATCAGGCCCAAAGCCACCGCAGCGATAATAAAAATACTTTTCTTCATATTTCTTAATCTTTAGGATATTGTTCATCTGTGACGGGCTCGAGCCACTCGTTGCTGACTTCGCCGCCGGTCGCTACGTGAGTTGCGATGTGCTGGAACCAGCTGGAGGAAGTAGCTCCGTGCCAATGCTTTACGCCCTCAGGAATATCCACGACATCCCCCGCCTTAAGCCTCTGGGCAGGCTTGCCCCACTCCTGGTACCAGCCCTCGCCGCCCACGCAGATCAGAATCTGGTGCGCGCCGTGGTGAATATGCCAATTGTTGCGGCAGCCCGGCTCGAAAGTGACGTTCGAGAGCGGCAGAACCGTCTTTTCACCCTCCGCGAGATTCACCGGACTAAGCGGAGCGAGGTAGCTTGAGCCGATAAAGTATTGGGCGTAGCCCGAATTGAAATCGCCCTTCGGGAACGCCGGGCTGCCGAGCGGAGGCTGCTGAGTGAACTCCTCGCCGAAAACGCCCGCGATGGCCTTCGCCGCGCGGAATGCCTCGACCTCTCCGACCTTCGCCGCGAGAACTCCCGGAATGGCGTGTATCTCATTGTCTTTCAATCCCATATTGCGCGAGCCGGCCACGTGCGAGCCCAGCTGCGGAGCGAGTCCCTCGATCGCCGAGAGTGCGCTGATGGTCGCGAGTTCACGCTCGGCGAAGGTCAGCACGTCGCGCGCGAAAATGTCGCCGAAGAGGTGCGCCTTGAGGTAGTAATCCTCAGCCGGGCAGAACTCGTAACGGTAAGTCCCTCCGCCCACGAGCTGCGACTGCACCTTCGTGCCCGCCGCGAGCGCATCGAAATCTTTCGGCAGCGGGGTCGCGTCCGCGCCCAATTCGCTGGTCCTGCCGTCCTTTTCCCTCTGCGAGAGCACTTTCTGCAGCGTCCCGAGTCCGTTCAGAGAGCGCGGGAAGCCGGTGTAAGCGTAGAGTTGCGAGAGGATTTCCTTTACCTCGTTCACGCTGAGACCGTTATCGAGTCCCTCGTCGATGCTCTCGCCGAGAGCTTCGAGATTGCCGCGCGCCTCGTTCGCAGCAATCGCGACGATGCTCTGCTGCCGGAGGCTCAATTCATCATTCTGTGCCATAAGATTAAAACTTGTAAATATCAGGCCGACTGTCGCGGCCAATGCTGTAACTTTCATTGTGTTTATCAATTCATTTGACTGCGGTACTCGCTCGGAGTGATTCCCGCGTGCTTCTTGAAGAAGCGCACGAAGTGCTGCGGATAGAGGAAGCCGAGCGAGGCGGCGACCTCCTTGATGGAGAGTTCCGGAGAAGCCAGCTGGCTCTTGGCGTAATTGAAAAGACGCAGAGAGATATACTCCTGGGCTGTCTTGCCTGTCTCGGCCTTCACCAGATCCCCGAAATAGTTCGGCGAGAGGAAAACCCTGTCAGCGAAATACTTGACGGTCGGAAGTCCTTCGGAAGCGGTCTTGCCGGAAGCGATGTACTCGGTCACGAGGCTCTCGAAGCGGGCCAATGTGCTGAGATTCAAGTCCTGGCGCGTTACGAACTGGCGCTCGTAGAAACGGAGGCAATAATCCAGAATAAGCTCTATATTAGTGGCTATCAAGTTTTTGGAATGCCTGTCGATGGGATTCTGGAGTTCCTTGCTGACTATGGACATACAGTCGGTGATGATCTTGCGCTCGTCCTCGGAAAGATGCAGAGCCTCGTTCGAGGCGTATGAAAAGAATGTATAGTCCTTCATCTTTTTCTCAAGGGATGTACCGTGCAGAAAGTCCGGATGGAAAAGCAGGCCTTTGGCGTATTTAGGAACCCCCGGCACCGGCTGCACGTCCACCACCTGGTTCGGGGCGAAACTCACGATGGTCTGGCCGTCGAAGTCGTATTTGGTCCGGCCGTAATTGATGGTGCAGCCCTTGGTCTCCTTCAGATAGAGCTGATAGAAGGCCACAGACCGCTTCCCGGCGATGAACTTGTGTTCGGGTGTCACCTCCACATAGGCGACAAGCGGATGCATTGTCTTGTAACCGAACAGGTCGTTGTACTGTTCGATGGTGTCGATTCTCAGTATATCGTCCATAATCTTGGAGTTTGTACGGATTTTCTGTCGCAATTTACTAAAAATTCAGACACACTGAATTACCCCGACTACAGGAAATGTAATCGGGGTAACAATATCGGTAAGAATGGTCATTTCGGCCAATTCTGTATTATTGCAGTTTCACGGCGTTTCTGCTGACCGTGAAGCGGTGGGTGCCGGAGCTGAGGCGGTAGCAGGCGGTGTTCTGACCGTTCCTTCCGGTCATTCCCACGAACTCGGCATACTCTGAAGACTCGCACTTGACTTTCTGTGACACAGGAAGATAGAGCATCGCATCGGTATTGGCCGGGACGGTGCAGGAGTAGGTCTTTATGACGCCGTCCGAAGCGGTCCAGGACGAGGAGATCGTGCCGTAATTGGAAGCGTAGCTTCCGCTTAAGGATGTGAAATTTCCGCCCGCGACAGGCTGGAGCACGAAGTGCTGGTAACCGCCCTCGGAAGTGGCGTGATGGTCGGTCGTGATGCCGAGCTGATACTCGTACATCCATTGGCCGACGGCCCCTAAAGCAAAGTGGTTGAATGAGTTCATGCTGTTCTGGTTAGGAACGGAGAACGCCGTGTCGAGCGAATTCCACCTTTCCCACATCGATGTCGCGCCGAGCGTTACCGGGTAGAGCCACGACGGGCACTCGGTGCAGCTGAACATCCTGTAGGCCTCCTCGGCATAGCCGCCGCGGGTCAGTGCAGGAAGGATGTTCGGCGTGCCGGAGAAGCCGGTCGTGATGGTGTAAGGCTTGAAATTGTAGTCGGTGTTGCCGGAGGAAAGTACGCCGAAGTTATCGTAGGTCTCCTCTTTGATGTTCTCTTTTTCACGCTCTTCCGCGTTCGGACCGCTCTCGGCAGGACGGGCTGCGAGGTTTGCGAGATGACGCTCGGCAGCGGCCTTGTTCGCATCGCTGAACACATTGAAATTCAATGGAGTTGCGTACGACGCCTGGGTATGGACGGTCTTGCCCTGCAGGCTGCGGGTCTTGCCGGTCTCCGGGTTCACGTAAGCACGGTTCCACTCCTCTTTAGCCAGGTCGTGACGCTCGCGCAGCATTGCTGCATAGTCCTGATGCCCGGTCACTTCGGCCATCTTCGCCGTGACTTCCATCATATAGATATAGATGGCGTTGTTCACGAGGTCTGCCGGGGTGCGGCCGTCCAGGGCAAGATGGTCCGCAAGGCCGCTCGCCTTCGAAGACAGGTGCGGATATTCGTCGCTGTACTTATAGAATGCCATACCGTTAAGCCAGTCCACCATAGCCTCGATATTTTCTTCAATTATCTGAGTGTCACCGTATTGGGTGTACATCTGCCACGGAACCATACATACTGCGGCGGACCAGGTGGTGCCGTTCGCGAAGGTCGGGTCGTCGGACTTGTTGTAGGTTGGCACGGTGCTGCCGATTCCTCCGGGGACTTCACGGTCATTGCCTACGCCCTGGTCATCGCGCAGAGCGACCATCCACTGGCGGAAGAAATTCTGAATATCGGCATTGTAGATGCCTGTACGGGAGTATGCCTGAGCGTCGCCTGTCCAGCCCATACGCTCGTTGCGCTGCGGGCAGTCGGTCGGAATCGTCAGGAAATTGCCAAGCTGGCTCCGCTGGATATTACGGAAAAGCTGGTTTGCCAATTGGCCGGTACGGCCGTCTGAAGTCTCGGCAAAGTATTGGCCTGTAGGCACTTCGCAAGAGCTGAGCACCAGCCCCTTTATGTTCTCGAGCGGCAGCGGGCCCTCGTGGGACGGGAGCGTGATCTGGATGTACTGGTAGCCGCGGAAGGTGCCTTTCGGGCGGATCACGACTGCGTCACTGCCGTCGGCGGTGTAGAAATCGAGGTCAAGCGCGCCGCGGTTCGTCTCGAACAGCAGGTGCCCGGCGATGTCGCGGCCCTGCGGTCCGAAGCGCTGCACATACTCCTCAGAGTCGCCCGGGAAGCCCGGGTAGAGCTGCTCGGCGTAGGCCAGTTTCACGACGTCGCCTTTCTTCAGCCACCCTGAAGGGATGGTGATTTCAGGCACGCCGACCATATTCACGCCCATATTATAGATGTAGGTGTGTGCATCGTGGGCTTTCTCAACTTTCTGTGCTGTAAGGGTTTCGCGGAGCGTGACAGGAGAGTCGCAGCGGGCGGTGATGTCGAAATCCACCCACTCGCGCTGGGCGATGACTTCGGCCGCGGTCCAGTTGGAGTCATCGTAAGAGCTTTCTGTCCAGCCCTTTACGGCAGCCTCTTTCGATGCGTCGTAGCGGGTGCCCTGGAAGAAGCTGTTGAAGCGGTCCGGACCGTCGCGGAAGACCTTCCAGGTCTGAGGGTCGGTCACGATTTCCTGCTTGCTGCCGTCGTCGTAAGTAATTATGAGTCTCGCAAGCAGCGCCTCGTGGTCGCCGAAGAAATTGTAGTTCGACGGGGTGAAGGTCATATAGCCTACGTACCAGCCGCCGCTAAGGAATGCTCCGATCGCATTCTCACCGTTTCTGACGAGGTCGGTCACGTCGTATTTCAGATAGCCGATAGTCTCGCGGTACTGGCTGTCGCCCGGCGCAAACCAGTCCTCGCCGACTCTTTCGCCGTTCATCCAGAGCGTGTAAATACCCATCGCTGAGGCATATAGCCGCGCGCTCTTCACCGACTTGCCCTCCTCCGTGGCGAAGCTCGTGCGCAGCATCGTGCTCGCGCCGAAGGACGGATCTGCGTACTGCGTGAGCATCGCGCGCGTCTTATTCGTCACAATAATCTGATTTCCTGCTACTTCCACGCCTGTCATATCGTCGAAAATCCCGTAGCCCGCACCGGTCCTGCTGTCGAATGCGACGTTGTCAACGCTTTGGCCTCCGTCCAATATTGTATAGTCACTGTAGATGACTTCTGCGCCGGAGGCGGCGGCAAAGCCGACCGAACAGAGGTTAGGGAAGGAAGGAAAATTGCCGCCTGAACCTACCGGGCCGACGGTGAATTTCGTGGCGCGGCTGGAGCCTCCCATAAAGGGCATGAATCTGGGCATCCGGCGCGGTTTTTCCGAGATGAATTCTACGCCGTCGATTATGAAGCTCAGATTGCTGGCTTCGGCTTTTATCTCTATAGTGTGCTGTTTGTCAGCATTTTCTGCGGTAAATATCTCGTTAATGTTAGATTCGGGATAATCCTTTGCGTTTATGCAGTACAGAGGCTTGTTTATCTTGTCCTCCTTCGTGTAGCCGAAGCGGTAGATTCTGAGTTCGGCGCCCTTTTCCTTGCCGACTCCTTCGAGGTCAATCACTACCTTCACGAAGTTTTCGGCACAGACGCCTTCGGCGTTAAGGAAGGTATCGTTCAGACGCGGGTCATCGGCTCCGAGGACAAGCTCGGCCTTGCCGCCTCTGATGATCCGGAAGCCTGTTTTGATTCTGAAGAGGCTTTGTGAGGCGGCATCGAGGGCTTTTTCGCTGCTGCCGATCCATTTGGCTCCCTTCCAGGCTGAGATTTTCGGGTTCATCAGACCGGTCTCGAAGCTGGTTTCGTCCGTCATCTGCTTTCCGTCCCTGTCCCAGACTGTCAGGCGGACGTCATAGGCCATATCCGCCTGAAGGGCCACGCCCCGGTAAGGGATACCTACTGACTTGTCACTGAGGACTTTGCCGGTGTTCCATAGGGTCGAGCCGTCTGATTTTCTGATTACTTCCAGGCTGTATGCAGTCTGTTTCTGTCCCATTTCGTCTGAGGCCATCTTCCAGGAGAAGAGCGGGTGGCGGTCTTCTATCGCGAGAGGCCTGTCGGCGTTCTGGACTCTGAAGCCCGTGATGGATGTGGACGCGAAGGAGGTCAGGCAGGCGAGCGTCCCCGCCGCGCTGAGGAGAATGTGTCTGAATGTCATTGTATACCGTTTTTGTATTGCAAAGATACTCCATTTCCGTTATTCTCCGTCCAGGTGCGGACAAAAGCGGCGGAAAATGTCCATACCTGGAAAGGAATGGGGGCTTCAGACAGGGGTGAGGGATACCGAAAAAATGTAAAGAAAATCCGTAATTAAGGTAATGTCCTCTTATGCGGAAATCGTTATCTTTGTTTCCGTATGGTCTGACAAACCACATTGTGAACAGGGCTTGCGAATCAGTCCTGAAAGACGAGATTGATTAGAACATATTGAATCACAGAATATTATGATCGGAGACAAGAAAATCACCAGACGCGACGCGCTCAAGTCGCTTCTCGGCAGCGCGGCGCTCGGCCTCGCTGCAACCACTCTCGGAATGCCTTCACTTTCTGCGGCTTCCGCAGGTAAGAAAGCAAAGCGCACAATCCTTTACTTCACCGGCACCGGAAACAGCCTTTACATCGCCCGTCAGCTCGCGGACGAGAACACCGAACTTCTGAGCATCCCCCAGCTGATGCGCAAGGGACAGTTCGAGATCGAGGCTGATGAAATCGGAATCGTATATCCTGTCTATGGACATATGGCACCGAATATGGTAAAGCGCTTCATCAAACAGGCCAAGCTCACGGCCTCCTACAAGTTCGCCGTCCTGACCTACGGCAATATGCAGGCGAACGCGGCAGAACTCTGGGACCAGGATTCCCGCAAGGCCGGACAGCCGTTCGACTACATCGCCACCATTCTTATGGTGGACAACTGGCTTCCGAATTTCGATATGAACGAGCAGATCAAACTCGACAAGCACATCCCTGAGAACCTGGCAAAGATAAAGGGCGAAATCGCCGCCAGAAAAGCCTGGGTGGAGCCTGCAACGGAGCAGGCCCGCAGGATGCACGACGGTTTCGTTCAGTTCTGCGGTCTCGATCCCGAGGAGGGCTTCCTCAAGCGCAGCGAAAAGGCCTTCGTCATCACGGATGCCTGTATCCAGTGCGAAGTCTGCAGGGACCTCTGTCCGAGAGGGAATTTCACCATCGATGCCGACGGCGTTCACGTATCGGGAGACTGTGAATTCTGCTTCTCCTGCATCCAGAACTGCCCTCAGAAGGCCATCAAGTTCGCGAAGTCAGACGATCCGCTTCTGAGACACGGCGAAGTGAATCCGAATGCCCGCTACCGCAACGAGCACGTCTCCCTCGCCGACATCCGCCTCTCCAACAGCCAGCATCTGTAGGACTTAAGTGGTACGAAAAAAGGAGACTGACGAAAGTCAATCTCCTTTTCGCTTGTGCAGAGGTGGGTGCTTCACTTCCGCTGTTTCGTAGCTCTTAAGGAGCGTCAGCGACCCAGGGGGCCCGGGGGATACGGCCCCGGTGAATTAAACCAAAAAAGAGTGACAGACATTTAGTCTGTCACTCTTTTTTGGTGCTCCCTTAGGGGCTCGAACCCTAGACACCCTGATTAAGAGTCAGGTGCTCTACCAACTGAGCTAAGGAAGCATTATTTTGAAAGAACTCTTTATTTCAATCTTGTGACCCGTTCGGGGCTCGAACCCGAGACCCCCACATTAAAAGTGTGATGCTCTACCGACTGAGCTAACGAGTCCTCCGTTTTGGGATTGCAAAGGTAGGATGAATCTTTGAATACTCCAAGTATTTCTTAAACTTTTTTCAAAAATTTTTCACTTTTCCCTTCTCCGGAATCGATCCCGAAATCAGGCCGGAGGTGCCTAAAACTCGAAATTCTTTCTAACCCTGTCTTTATCAGAGAGTATCATCTTCTCAGCCGGAACCTGCCAGTCGATCCCGAGTGCGGGACTCAGCGGATTGAAGCCGTCCTCGGTCTCCGGATGGTAGAACTCGTCACATTTGTATTGGAAGACCGCAACGTCCGAAAGTACTGAAAAACCGTGCGCGAAGCCCGCAGGAATCCAGAACTGAAGGTGATTCTCCTCCGAGAGTTCCACAGCCACGTACTTCCCGTAAGTCGCACTCCCCTCTCTGATATCCATCGCTATGTCCAGCACACGCCCGCGCACGCAGCGGGTCAGTTTGCCCTGCGCGTGAGGCGCTTTCTGAAAATGCAGCCCGCGGACCACGCCGTAGGAAGAGCGCGACTCGTTGTCCTGAACAAAGCGCACATCCGGCACGGCCGCATCAAATTCACGCTGCGAAAAAGACTCGAAAAAATACCCGCGAGCGTCTTCGAAAACCCTCGGACGCAGGATCATAAGTCCTTCAATATCAGTCTTCAGAAATTCCATAGCCATTCTCTTTCAGATAATCCTCAACTATCGAAGCCGCAAAAGCGCAGAGCTCCGCGCAAGGCCTCTTCCTGTAATACTCAGGCGTCCTGTCCGACGGCACCGGCGAGCTTACGGCCGTTCCGGCCGATCCATTATTATTCTCGGCGGCCGTTCCGGCCAATCCCGTTCCGCCCCCGTCAGTGTGCGGCGGAGTCGAAAGCCCGAGGAGCTCGCGGCAGATGATGGAACCATTGGCCGCGCGGAAGCGCGCCGCAAAAGACTGGACCAGAGCATAATTGGACGCCTTGGCGACCTTGTCGCCAAGAGCGGCCGGACAGATGAAGCCGGCGAGGATGGTCATTCCGGAGACGGTGCCGCAGACTTCACGCATACGGCCCATTCCGCCGCCGAAACCTGTGCACAGGGCCGCGAGCGTCTTTTCGTCGGGACCTCCCTGGGACGCGATGAAATCGCTGAATGAGAGTACCACCGCCTGGCAGCAGTTGTACCCCTCTTTGAAGAGATTGTATGCCTTTTCTGAACGTGTCATAAGATTTCAGTTTATCCGGACAAAGATACAAAATTCAGGGGCAAAAGAGTGAGAAAATTATCGAAGGATGAGATTCTCATAAAGAAAGCGTATCTTTGTACGTTTCCGCCGAAAGCAGGCGGCGGAAGGCCGCGGATATGAAATTCAAGCTCGATTCCCCATACAAGCCGTCCGGAGACCAGCCGGAGGCCATCAGGCAGCTCTGCGACGCCCTCAGCGGCGGCGTGAGCGATGTCACGCTGCTCGGCGTGACTGGTTCGGGCAAGACCTTCACGATGGCCAACGTAATCGAAAAACTGCAGCGTCCCGCGCTGATTCTCAGCCACAACAAGACGCTCG
Organism: bacterium; assembly: GCA_963604895.1. GTDB lineage: Bacteria > Bacteroidota > Bacteroidia > Bacteroidales > UBA932 > Cryptobacteroides. The sequence goes on along the minus strand of CAVCSJ010000043.1, from coordinate 4,176 downwards.
CAGCCCAGCTCTACGGAGAATTCAAGACCTTCTTCCCGGGCAATGCCGTGGAATATTTCGTATCCTATTACGATTATTACCAGCCGGAAGCCTATATCCCGTCCACGGACACTTTCATCGAGAAGGATCTGAGCATCAATGACCAGATAGAGAAACTGCGTCTGAGCGCGGCCGGAGCCCTTCTGAGCGGCCGGCGGGATGTCATCGTAATCTCCTCGGTATCCTGTCTTTACGGCATCGGAAACCCTGAAGACTTCCACGAGCAGACCGTGACCGTGAAAAGAGGTGAGCAGCGCAGCCAGACACGCCTTCTGTACCAGCTGGTGGACGCCCTCTATTCCCGCACCGAAGCCGATTTCAAACGCGGAACTTTCAGAGTCAGAGGCGACACCGTGGACGTATTCCTCGCCGGAGGCGACGATGCCGTAAGAATCGAGTTCTTCGGGGACGAAGTGGACAATCTGAGCATCATAGAGCCCCTCACGGGAGCCGTCATTGAGCAGATCGACGGGATTTCCATCTATCCGGCGAACAATTTCGTGACCACCAAGGAACGCAGCATCGCTGCAGTCAGCCATATCCAGGATGACCTTGTGCAGCAGATGGAATATCTGGAGAGCATAGGCAAGACACTTGAGGCCAAACGTCTGAAACAGAGGGTGGAATACGACCTGGAAATGATAAAGGAAATGGGATATTGTCCGGGAATCGAGAACTACTCCCGATATTTTGACGGGCGCAAGCCGGGCCAGAGGCCGTTCTGCCTTATAGACTATTTCCCGAAGGATTTCATCACCTTCATAGACGAAAGCCACGTCACACTCCCCCAGGTCCGCGCGATGTTCGGCGGCGACCACAGCCGCAAATCCATCCTCGTGGACTACGGATTCCGCCTCCCTGCGGCTTCCGACAACCGTCCCCTCACCTTCGAGGAATTCGAGGCCATAACAGGTCAGAAAGTCTACGTCAGCGCCACACCTGCGGACTATGAGCTGGAGAAATCCAACGGTCTTGTGGTGGAGCAGGTGGTAAGGCCGACAGGCCTTCTGGACCCGCCTATCGAGGTCAGGCCTATCGAACACCAGGTGGACGACCTGGTGGAAGAGATAAGGAAGAGGGCCGAATTGGACGAGCGCGTGCTCGTCACGACGCTCACGAAAAGGATGGCGGAGGAGCTGGACGGCTATATGGCGCGGATCGGCGTGCGCAGCCGCTATATGCACTCAGACATAGACACTTCCGAGCGCGTGGAGATAATCGAGGACTTCAAGAACGGGCTCTTCGACGTGCTGATCGGAGTGAACCTGCTGCGCGAGGGACTCGACATTCCGACGGTCTCGCTCGTCGCGATTCTGGACGCGGACAAGGAAGGTTTTCTGCGTACTCCGCGCGCGCTCACGCAGACGGCTGGACGCGCTGCGCGCAATGTGAACGGCCTCGTCATAATGTACGCCGACAAGATCACGGGCTCGATGGAGGAGACCATCCGCGAGACTAACCGCCGCAGAGCCAAGCAGATAGAATACAACGAACTGCACCACATCACCCCTACGCAGATCGAAAGCAGGCACAATGTGCTCGCCGCGGAGCTGGGAGGAAAAAAGGACGAAGGCAAGCAGCGGCTTGCCAATGGTGTCAACCGCCTCAGCGCCCCGACTTCCTGGGAGGATCCGACCTTCATTCCGGATCCTTCGAACCTCGGACGCGGCAGCATTTCCGTGGACCTCGGCCTGGACTCCCGCCGTGCGGACACTTCGGCCTATGTAGACGGGCACGTGAAGGCCGATCTGGCCGCCGTGCTCCAGGACCCTGTAATCCGCTCGATGACCCGCGATATGGTCGAAAAACTCGTGGAGGAGGACCGCCGGAGGATGAAAAAATCAGCTGCAGAGCTCGATTTCAGCGCCGCGGCGAAATACCGGGATGAAATGTGGGCTCTGCAGGAGTATCTTAAAGTATGGAAGGATTAGGATGACTTTCTGTCATCCCTGATCCATTGTTATTTCTTTTCTTCGTCTTTCTTGAAAGGACCGCCGAAGTTCACGCTCTTGTCACCAAGCTCGCTCTTTCCGAATTCGTATGTGTTTCCCGGAAGAACGGCATTCAGAACGATGCCTACGATGGCTGCAACGGCAAGGCCGGAGAGGCTGGTGAAGCCGATGGAGATGGCGTCATTCGCACCGTACTTGATACCGATGGCGAGGGTGAGAATGAGAGCTGCGATGAGAAGGTTTCTCGACTCTGTGAAGTCCACCTGATTCTCGACCACGTTTCTTACACCTACAGAAGAAATCATACCGTAGAGCACGAGGCTTACGCCGCCGATGGTGGCAGAAGGCATAACGCCGATGATTTCGGAGAACTTAGGGCAGAAGGAGAGGATGATGGCGAAGATGGCGGCCATACGGATCACTCTCGGGTCGAATACCTTGGTGATGTTCAGAACACCGGTGTTCTCGCCGTAAGTGGTGTTTGCAGGGGCTCCGAAGAGGGATGCGATGCTGGTTGCAAGACCGTCACCCATAAGGGTACGGTGCAGACCCGGATCCTCGAGGTAGTTGATGCCGGTGGTGGAGGAAATGGCGCAGATGTCACCGATATGCTCGACCATAGTGGCCAGGGAGATAGGCAGAATCGCGATGACGGCGGCTACGATGAGGCCCCAGTCAGGATTCTTGAATACAGCGAAGGCGGTGTCCTCGCCCTTGAAAGGCATACCGAACCAGGCGGCCTCCTTGACAGGAGTCCAATCCACGAGTCCGCAGATGGAAGCTACGAAGTATGAACCGAGCACGCCGAGAAGGATAGGGATGATCTTAATCATTCCCTTGCCCCAGATGTTGCAGACGATGATGATGGCGATGGCGAGGATTGCAATCCACCAGTTCTGGCTGCAGTTCTGGATGGCGGAACCGGAAAGACAGAGACCGATGGCTATGATGATAGGACCTACCACTACAGGAGGGAAGAAACGCATAACCTTCTTGGCTCCGTATGCTGCGAAAAGGGCTGCAAGGATGAAGTACATAAGGCCGGCGCAGAATACTCCGATGCAGGCGTAAGGAAGAGACTGCTGGAGTGTCAGGCCGTTTGCCATACCCATCTGTGTTACAGCGGCATAACCTCCGAGGAATGCGAAGGATGAGCCGAGGAATGCAGGGACTTTGAACTTGGTGCAGGCGTGGAAGATCAGGGTTCCGAGACCGGCGAAAAGCAGGGTTGCGGATACTGAAAGACCGGTGATAACAGGAACCAGGATGGTGGCACCGAACATTGCGAAGAGGTGCTGCACACCGAGGACGGTCATTTTTGCCTTGCCGAGAGTTCTGGCATCATAAATGGCGGTAGGAGAATTTGACATAAGTTAATTTTATTAATGGTTTATATATAGTCGTACGAAACCGGTCTCATTCTCGGCAGAACATAAAAAAATAACCCTCGTTACATCCTTTTTAAAGGGTGTTTACGAGGGTTGTATCCTTCTTGCTCAATATGTATCCGATTTGTCATCGGGATACAAAGGTAAGCAGGAATTATCTTACCGCCAAATTTATTTTAGTTTTCCTTGAGAATCTCCGCGCTTCTGGCGATGAAGTCCGCAAGGGCCTTTCCCTTCAGCATTCCGTTGGAAAGCAGGGCCAGGTCAACGACCTGCTTGAGCAGGCTGCTCTCAGGATTGCGCTCCTCCCAGATCTTCTTTATGAGAGGGTTCTCCATATTGACGATGACATTGTACGACTCAGGAAGGGTTCCGTAGAAGTTCATACCGCCGTTCAGGGCGCTCATCTCACGGTAACGGCGCATAAACTCATTCTGTGTAAGCAGGATAGGAGCCTCGCTCCCGGAAAGGTTCTCGGCCTCGATGATGTACTCGTTCTCCTTCGGAAGGACTGCCTTGAAGAGCTCGTCCATAGCCTTCCTGTCATCCTCGGAGAGTTCAGGCTTTACCTTCTCCTCCTTAGGAATCAGGTTCTCCACACTGTCGGAATCCACACGGGCGAATCTTACGTTCTCCATCTTCTGCTCGAGCAGGTTGACGAAGTGGGAATCCAGCTCGCAGTCCATCAGAAGGACGTCATAACCCCTGGCTTTCGCGGCCTCGATGAAGCTGTACTGCTCGTCCTGCTTTGTGGCATAGAGGAATACGACCTTCTTGTCCTTGTCGGTCTGCTGAGG
>CAVCSJ010000042.1:14315-15538 GCA_963604895.1 bacterium | reverse complement strand
TTCTCCATCCTCAGAATCCCGTCCATCTCCGCAAAGGCTGAGAACAAGGCTGATATGCAGCGCTGCGCCGAAAGGATCGCGGAGCTTCTGCGCGAAGCCGGCGCCGACGAGGCCTGCGTCTGCCCTTCGGCAGGCAATCCCGTAGTCTTCGGCCGCAAGACCGTGGATCCGTCTTACAGCACCGTGCTCGTCTACGGCCACTATGACGTGCAGCCGGCCGAGCCGCTCGAGAAATGGAACAGCGACCCGTTCGAGCCTGTCATCCGCGACGGTGCGATCTGGTGCCGCGGCGCCAATGACGACAAGGGCCAGCTCTTTATGCACATCAAGGCCTTCGAGTTCCTGCTCAGAACCGGGCAACTCCGTCACAATGTGAAGTTTATGTTCGAGGGCGAGGAGGAGATCGGCAGCCCGTCCCTCCCGCAGTGGATTCGCGAGAACAAAGACAGGCTCGCCGCGGACGTGTGCCTAGTTTCCGACACCACGATGCTCGGCGAGAGTGTTCCGTCCATAAACTGCGGAATGCGCGGTCTGAGCTATCTTGAAGTCAAGGTCACAGGCCCGGACAAGGACCTGCATTCAGGCCATTACGGCGGCGCGGTGGCTAATCCTATCACCGTTCTCTGCGAAATGATCGCTTCCCTGCACACTCCTGACGGCAAGGTGAATGTCCCGGGATTCTACGACAAGGTCGTCAGGCTCTCCCGCAAGGACCGCGATATGCTCGGCAAGGCTCCGTTCGACATCGAGGAGTATAAGAAATCCATCGGCGTGAAGGCCCTGCGCGGGGAAAAGTCCTACACTACGCTCGAGCGCACGGGGATCCGTCCGTGTCTGGACGTCTGCGGCATCTGGGGCGGCTACACCGGCGAAGGCGCCAAGACCGTCATCCCTTCCGAGGCTCACGCGAAGATTTCCATGCGTCTGGTACCTGATCAGCTAAGCAGTGAAATCACTCCTCTCTTCGCACGTTATTTCAAGTCCATCGCGCCGCGCTGCGTCACCGTCGAGGTGAAGGAATGCGAGGGCGGCGACGGCTTCCTCATACCGATCGACTCGCCGGCGTACAAGGCCGCATCGCGCGCCATCACAGAGGTTTACGGCATCGAGCCGGTTCCTAGCCGCGGCGGCGGCAGCATCGCGGTTCTCGCCGAGGTCCAGAAAATCCTGGGCATCGACCCGCTGCTGATGGGCTTCGGCCTCGAGCGCGACACAATCCACTC
>CAVCSJ010000042.1:0-14060 GCA_963604895.1 bacterium | reverse complement strand
ATCCTCAAGGATATCTACCTTTCCTTCTTCTACGGCGCCAAGATCGGCATCATCGGTCTGAACGGCTCCGGAAAATCGACCCTTCTGAAAATCATCGCAGGCGTGGAGAAATCCTACCGCGGCGAAGTCGTATGGGCCCCGGGCTATACCGTGGGCTATCTGGAGCAGGAGCCACAGATGGATCCTGCGAAGACCGTCCGCGAGGTGGTCGAAGAGGGCGTGAGCGAAGTTATGGATCTTCTCAAGGAATATGAGGAGGTGAATCAGAAGTTCTGCGAGCCGATGAGCGACGACGAAATGAACGACCTCATTGTTCGCCAGGGCGAACTCACGGAAAAAATCGACCACGTGGGCGGCTGGGACATTGATTCGAAGCTGGAGCAGGCGATGGACGCGCTGCAGTGTCCGCCTGACGACGCGCTCGTTTCGACGCTCTCGGGCGGCGAGCGCAGAAGAGTGGCGCTGTGCCGTCTGCTGCTGCGCGAGCCGGACGTCCTGCTGCTCGACGAGCCTACGAACCACCTTGATACTGAGAGTATTCAGTGGCTCGAGGCGCATCTTCATCAATACAAGGGTACGGTCATCGCCGTGACGCACGACCGCTATTTCCTCGACAATGTCGCGGGCTGGATTCTCGAGCTCGACAGGGGAGAGGGGATTCCCTGGAAGGGAAATTACTCGTCCTGGCTGGAGCAGAAGAGTCTGCGCCTGGCTCAGGAGGAGAAGCAGGAAAGCAAACGCCGCAAGACTCTCGAACGCGAGCTCGAGTGGGTCAGAATGGCTCCGAAGGCCCGTCAGGCGAAGCAGAAGGCCCGTCTGGGCGCTTACGAGAAGATGGCTTCCGCCGATACGAAGGAGAAGGAGTCGAGGCTCGAAATCTATATTCCGAACGGACCGCACCTGGGCAACAAGGTCATCGAATTCCACGACGTCAGCAAATCGTACGGAGACAAGCTTCTCTTCGAGCATCTTGATTTCGTTCTGCCGCCTGCGGGAATCGTGGGCGTCATCGGCCCGAACGGCGCCGGCAAGACCACGCTTTTCCGCCTGATTATGGGCATTGAGCAGCCTGACAGCGGAACCATCGAGATCGGCGAGACCGCGAAGATCTCATATGTGGACCAGCAGCATAAGAGCATCGATCCGGACAAGACTGTGTATGAGACGATTGCGGGCAATTCCGAGTGGGTGCGTCTGGGCGGGCGCGACATAAACGCGCGCTCCTGGGTGAGCCGCTTCAATTTCTCCGGCGCCGATCAGGAGAAGCTCTGCGGAGTGCTCTCGGGCGGCGAGAGGAACCGCCTGCATCTGGCTCTCACGCTGAAGGACGAAGGCAACGTGCTCCTGCTCGACGAACCTACCAATGACGTGGATGTGAATACCATACGTGCTCTCGAAGACGGTCTTGACGGCTTCGCGGGCTGCGCCGTGGTAGTTTCCCACGACCGCTGGTTCCTCGACCGCATCGCCACGCATATCCTGGCCTTCGAGGGCGATTCGAAGGTATATTTCTTCGAAGGAAGCTACTCCGAATACGAGGAGAACAGACGCCAGAGGCTTGGTGACAGCGAGCCTAAACGCTTCAAATACAAGAAATTAATGAGATAATTTGATTCCCCGTTTGTTTTATAAATATATGGAAAAGCACATTTCTATGAACCCGAACCTCATCGTTCGGTACCTGAAAAAACCTTCTTCCGAGTTCACACGCGAGGATATCATCAGATACTGCGTGGACAACGAAGTGGAATTCATCAACTTCCATTACTGCGGATGGGACGGCAGGCTCAAAACCCTGAACTTCGTGATCCACAGCGAGGAACATCTGGAAAACATCCTGGCGGCGGGCGAGCGCGTGGACGGCTCGAGCCTTTTCCCGTTCATCGAGGCGGGCAAGAGCGACCTCTACGTTATGCCTAAATACAGGACCGCTTTCGTGAATCCGTTCACGGAGTACCCGACGGTGGATATTCTCTGCTCCTATTTCGACCGCGACGGCCAGCCTTTCGAGAGTTCGCCGGAATACATACTCCACAAGGCCCACGAAGCCTTCAAGGCCACTACCGGAATGACTATGGAGACTATGGGAGAGCTCGAATACTATATCATTTCCGACGAGGAGGAACTCTACCCGGTGGCTGACCAGAAAGGTTACCACGAGAGCGCTCCGTTCAACAAGTTCACCGATTTCCGCATCGAGGCGATGAAGCTCATCGCCCAGGCGGGAGGTCAGATCAAATACGGCCATTCCGAGGTGGGCAACTTCACCAAGGACGGCAAGAACTACGAACAGAACGAGATCGAGTTTCTGCCCGTGAACATCGAAGATGCTGCAGATCAGCTCGTTGTAGCCAAGTGGATTATGCGTCAGCTCGCATATCAGTACAATGTCCAGCTCACCTTCGCTCCGAAGATAACTTCCGGCAAGGCCGGCTCCGGCATGCACGTGCACTGCAAGTTCACCCGCGATGGCAAGTCGATGATGACCCGCGGAGGAGAGCTCACGGACGAGTGCCGCAAGGCCATCGCCGGCTATATGGACGCCGGCACCTCGCTCCCTGCATTCGGTAATCCTCATCCGCTGTCGTTTATGCGTCTGGTGCCTCACCAGGAGGCTCCGACCTCGCTCTGCTGGTCCTTCTCGAACCGCAGCGCGCTCGTCAGAGTTCCTCTCGGCTGGCTGAAGCCGATCGATATGGCCGCCAAATGCAATCCGGCCGAGACGGCCAATGACCGTGATTTCTCTGACAAGCAGACCTTCGAATGGAGGGCTTCAGACTGCTTCGCCGACACTTATCTGCTTATGGCGGCTCTCTGCGCCGCAGCCCGTCACGGCTTCGAAATGCCTGATGCCCTGGAGGTTGCGAAGAAGACCTATGTCGGCCTCGGCGTCAATATCCACGACGCCAGCCAGCAGAAGGTCCAGGAATCCCTCGAGCAGCTTCCGGGCTGCTGCGTGGCCGCTGCAGCCGAACTCGCCAAGGACCGCGGGATCTACACCTCGAAGGGTGTGTTCTCCGATGCCCTTATCGACTGGTACATCAAGTACCTCACGGATTTCCACGATGAGAATCTGCGCGAGGAACTGAGCAGGGACCCTGAGCGTGAGATGCGCTATGTCCTCAGCTGTATGAATAACGGATAATAAGCTGATTTACAGCTTAGAAGAGAGCTCTTCATAGTATCTTCTGGATACCGGGATCTCTCTTTCTGAACAGTCAAGCTCCGCGAGGATGAGGCCTTCCTTGTCCTTGCGGAGTACTTTTATGTGTTTCGGGTTCACATAGAAGGATCTCTGGCAGCGGACAAGCCCGTGCTTGGCGCAGAGAGGCTCCAGGGCCTTCATTGACGTGCGGAGCAGGTACTCCTTCACTTTCTCGCCCTCCGTGTAGTGGATTCTGACGTAGTTTTCCTCCGAAGCGAGGAAGAGGATGGTGTTCGGGCTTATGACGAGTTTAAGACGTCCGTTTTCGTCCTGGAAACGCACGAGGGAGTTCTCCTCTTCTATCTGTCTGGCATTCTGGTTCATTCCGAGGACCATCAGAAGCAGGCAGAGCAGGGAATACGGATATATGAGAACGAGGGAAATCATACTGAAGCAGCGGCCCACCGCGAAGAAGTAGGGGATGGTGGAGCGGCTCATCAGGCAGATGTACAGGCCGCAGAAAAGGGCCATAAGGATAAGTTCTCCGACGCACCAGCCTATGTACCAGCCGAGTGCCAGGGATTTGTTCCGCCAGATGAAATGGAAGCCGATTCTCATTCCGGTGATGATTCCGAGGATGATGCAGGTCATCATCGTTGCGTTGAAATAGTAGAAGCTGTCCCTTCCGACTCTCAGGAGTTCCTCGTCTCCGACCGGTCCGTAGAGGACGATGAAGAAGAGAAAGAAGAGAGGCAGTGTCACGAAATGGAGGACCTGGGCCTTCATCGTCTTGAAAATTCTGCCGATATCGTTCATAATCTTATCTGTTTTTGTCACGTGGGACGATGGGACAAAGATAAAAAACTTATTTTTTAATCCCAAATATCGCGTTTTTCTCCCAAAAACACCCTTTTCGTCACTTCCTCTTGTCCCAAGTCACTATTTCTTCTCCGGAGCTTGCAGGTTTTCTAATTTTGCCATCGACAAAAACGAAGAGTTATGAAAAAGGCGATAGCATTCGGAGATTCGGTACTTAAAGGCGTTATCATCGATTCCGCCCGTACCATTGCAAATAATGTAAGATATATGTTTCTGGACAGTAATTTCACCTCACAGGCCGGAGAGAGGCTCGGTGTGGACATCGACAATTACGGCAAGTTCGGAAGCACCATCTCCATAGGAACAGGCATCGTGGACCGTCATATCCATCAGGTGGGGGAGTATGACTATACTTTCCTCGAGTATGGAGGCAATGACAGCGATTTCGATTGGTCGGCGATTGCCGCCGACCCGCTGGCTCATCACGAGCCGCGCACGCCTCTCAGGCTGTTTTCGGAGATTTACACCTGCATCGTGGACAAGGTCCGCAAGTCGGGCTCGAAGCCTGTGATGCTCTCGCTCACTCCGCTGGATCCTGCGATGTATTTCGGGCATTTCACGAGAAATATGACCGAGGAGCAGAAGGAGAACGTAATCGTCTGGCTCGGAGGCACTACGGAATCCATCACGAGCTGGCACGAGATGTATAATCTGGAGGTCTTCAAGCTCTCGAACCGCCTGGGTGTTCCGCTTCTGGACATCACGACTCCTTTCCTGAGCTGCAAGGACTTCAGACAGTACTACTGCGAGGACGGAATCCATCCGAACGCACGGGGGCACCACCTCATCGCGGACGCCATCTGCGACCAGATTGCAATTCACTGAACTTTATATTCATACTCATACTTAACAGTACTTTAAACTTTACGATTTTTAACTTTACACTATTAAACTGTACTTTTTACCGGACTTGACGATGAAACTAAACTGAAACCTAATCCTAAGAAATGAAAAGGCGGCCCGTGAGGGTCGCCTTTTCTGCTGTGTGTAAGCTTTCTTAATCTTTCTGGAAGACGCGGACGTAGTCGACCTGCATTATGGCAGGAAGAGCGGCTTCGTTCACGCCCTGTGCTCCGCCCCAGGAACCGCCCCAGGCGAGGTTCAGAGTGATGTAGAAGGTCTTGTCGAATGGCCAGGTGTTCACATTGCCTGTGCCGTCGTTCTTGAACGAGAAGAACTGTTTGCCGTCCACGAAGGAGCGGATCTCGTCAGGAGTCCACTCGAGCGCATAGACGTGGAATTCGCCCTCGGCGTTCTTGGTGTAGACTTCCTTGGTCTTCTGGGTGTTTATCGTATGGTTGTAGCTCTGGGTGTGGATGGACGATGAGGTGTAGTTAGGATGGTATCCGACCTCCTCCATAATGTCTATCTCGCCGCACTTCGGCCAGCCTGCCGACTGGTCGTTAGGCATCATCCAGAATGCTGGCCAGGTACCCTTGCCCTTAGGCAGGTTTATGCGGGCCTCCATATAGCCGTACTTCCACGAAGCGCGGGTGTTCATTCTGGCGGAAATCACCTGCCCGTCGACCTTCATGGCCTTGATATTCAGGATACCGTCCTCGATATAGGCGGTATAATTCCCGTTCAGAACGCCTCCGGCGACATATCTCTGGAGCTCGTTGTTCACATAGCCAGGAGCCCAGTTCTCGAACTTCCAGTTCTGGGTGTCAACCTTGGTTCCCTCGAACTCGTCGTGCCATACGAGGCTGTAGCCCTCCGGAGCCTTGATGCTGGTGTCCACTTCCTCCTTCGGAGGGGCCGCCTGCTTCACGGGAACGGAAAGAGTCCGGGTGCCGTAGTAGAAGTTCACCGCGGTCTCCCTCGCAGTCTTGCCCGTGTTCTCGGTGATGTTCACAGTCACGGCTGTGGTGCCTGAGACTCCGCCTGAAGGCGAAACCGTGCACCAGCTCTTGTCGGCGCTGCTTACACCCCAGTCACAGTCTGCGGTCACGCTGATGGTCTGCGTGGACTTGCTGTGGTCTGTGGAGATCTCCGTTACGGATACAGAAAGATTTTTGGAAACCGGCTCCTCGCCGCCTCCGCCCTTTTCACAGGAGGAGGCGGTAAGAGCCAGAATAGATAATAGGTATAGTACGTATTTCATTTTTTACTTTTCCATATGCTCCTGGAAGCAGGTATCAGTCAGAGTGATAACGCTGCCGCCGGCTGTACGGCCGAAGTCGAAGAATACTACAACCTTGTCGTAATCGCAGTTTGGAACCATACTTTCCTTCTTGATGACGAAGTCCTCATCCTCAGGAATTTCGATTGCGTTGTCGTAGAGCATTGCATTGTCCGTATCATTGTCGAGCCAGGCGATCTTGAGTGTGATCGTGCAGGCTGTGGTGCAATGGATGGTAGTGCAGAAGTCGTAAGTCTTCGATGCGCTTGCAGGGATTTCGGTCTTGAAGATGGTCTGTGCCTGCCACTCTGAGCCGCCGACCTCAGCAGGAAGAATGATCTTGCAGTTCTTCTTGGCTTCGTCTGTCCACTCGAACTCAGGATCTCCGGTCTGTGACCAGGCGGAGTTGGAGTACCAGTATCCCATAGTGATATTGGTGCCCCTCCAGAGGTTCGTTGCGCCTTCGATGTCGTAGTAGGTCTGTGCAGGACCGGTGTAAGGCTTGACGCTTACATCCAGGGTGCCGTCATTGTCAACGAAGGTGAAGGTGTAGAAGCCTTCCATACCGGCGTTGATGTAGATGTTGCCGCTGTCGCCGCCATCAGCTCCGCCGCCCAGGTAAGCGACATCGCCGAGTTCTACAGTACCGTAGTTTGCATAGCCCCATTCGGTGCCCCAGTTTGCCTGACCGAAGATCTTGAAGGATTCTCCTGCGACAACCTCACCTGTAAGGGTGTAGGTGTTGCCGGACTTGGCGAGAGGAAGGTCCATAGAGCCTGTGCTCCAGCCCGGAGCGCCTGCCTTGTCAGGTTTGCCGATACCGGTACCGATGGCCCAGAGAGCCTTGCCGTTTTCGTAGGTTGCGAGCTCGCTGTCTACGATAGGCATAGCCTTGATCCAGTTGTTGGCATACATAATGCGGTAGTCACCGTCCTCTGCGCAGAACTTGAGGTTGCTGCCGTCGGCCTTGAAGTAATCAGGGTCGATCCAGGTGGTGGCGAGGTCGATGCCGGTCACTGCGATGCTCTGTCCCTTGGTGAGGGCGATGTCGAGGGTGCCTTCGAGAGGCTGTCCGCCGAAGGTTACGCTAGGAGCCACATAGTCACGCGGACGGAACTTCCACTGCCAGCTGCAGCCTGCCTCGTAAACGATGGTGAGGCTGGTCTCGGTGATTTCTGTAACGTGGAGGTAAGGCTCGTTGAACATAGCGTCCGAAGGAACATAACCGATAACGATGCCCTCAGGGAATGTGAGGATCTCACCGTCGAAGGTATAGGTGCTCTTCTGCTCATTCCAGGCGAGCTGGAAGTCATTGCCGTCGTTAGGGTTGACGTCTGCTCCGATTACGGTGACGTCCTTGTTTACATAGATGACACCGTCTTCGCCCGGGTTGAAGGTGTAGGTTCCGTCCGGGTAGAATGTGAGGACGTCATCATACATACCGCTGCCTTCCTTTTCATAAGCGGCGGCTGACCACCAGCTGGACGGATCTGCGAGGGATGGACCGCAGGCAAGGTGACCCTTGGTGGCTGAATCCATAACCCAGGCCTTTCCTTCAGCGGATGTACCTGCGAGAATCTCCTCAGGACCTGCCTGTTTTACGAACGGCACGAAGCTGTAGTGCCAGGCGATGGAACCGTTGTCGATAACGAGGGCAAGGTTCTTCTTGATCTTGGATGTAGTAGTCTCGATGAACTGGTAACGAGGGTTGGTAAGAGCTTCTGCATTAGGAATGTAGGAAAGGTTCTTGCCTTCAGGAAGCACGAGGAAGATCTCCTCGATGCCGGCGTCATTCCAGTTGTTCTCGATGGTATAGGTACAGGTGAACTCGTCGATAGGAGCCACATAGTCGGTAGCCTCGGTGACGAGGCATTCAGGCTTGTAGCCGGAGCTGTAGTTTACATATACCTGACCGTCACCAGGATTGTAGGTGTACTGTCCGTCAGCGGTGAAGGTCATTGTGTCGTCATAGAGACTCCAGTCTGCCTTCTCGTTGGCACCGGCTGACCACCAGTTGGTGCCGGCTGTACCGGACTCGCCGCAGCCGAAGTGGCCTGCGTTCTCAGAATCCCAGGCCCAGGTATTGGCGATAGCCTTCATATAAGGAGTGGCGTCAAACGGATCTCTGTAGGTGTTCTCCAGGGAGAAAGTCACGATCTGTGAGCCCTGGGAGATGCCGTGGGCATTGTACGCCTTCAACTCAACGCTGTGCTGGCCGGCATCGCGGATGCGGAGGGTGACTCCGTTCTGCGCATAAGCGTATTTCTTGGATGCTTTGCCGTCGATTTTCTCGTCGCCGAAGATCCAGAGCGGAACCACTCCCTTGTCCTCCACCTCGAAGGTGACCATATTGGTCGACTGGTCGACCGTGATCTTAGGAGTGAGTGCGGATGCCTGAGGAAGAAGGTTCTGGTCAGGCTCAACATAGTCTATCTTACAGCTCGCGGCGAGGAGTGCCACAGCGGCGATAGCTGCATATTTAATTGTACTTTTCATAATCCGACCCGATTAATAGTTGTTCTGTACCAGATTAGGATCCTTGTCCATTTCTGACTGAGGGATAGGCCAGTATTTCTTGGACTCCGTCCAATCGTTCTGGCGGAATGCGTGGTTCGAAGCCTTGAGCACGGAAGAAGCAAGACCTGTGCGTACGAGATCCCAGTAGCGCTTGCCTTCTCCGACGAACTCCTTGTGGCGCTCCTGGATGATGTCTTCGCGGGATGTGCCTGTATCCTGGCACTTCGCGCGGTCACGAACCTGCTTGAGGTAGGCGCTGCCGTCGGAACCGAGCAGAACTGAAAGTTCGGCTGCGTTCAGAAGTGTCTCAGAGTAACGGTAGATGCGGGAGTTGTTTCCGTAGTTCATTGTATCGGAAGCCAGATAACCGTGGTTGCCGTTCTTGCGGGCGATGTATTTCAGCAGATAGTAGCCTTCAGACTCCCAGCGTGGAGAGCAGGTCTCCTGACTGCCGTCTGAAGCGACATAGGTCTCGATATTGAGTATACCTCCGTCGCGGCGGGTATCTGTATTGTCATACATATCGTAAGCGCTCTTGGCTACGCCGCCGAAGCCCCAGCCGTCAGCGAAGTCCTTGGTAGCTCCAGGGACACCGATAAGGGTAGGATAAACGGCACCGCCGCAGGCGATAGGGGAGCCCCAGTCGCGGGCAGCACCCTCGGAGAAGTAGTTGATCTCCCAGATGGATTCCTTGTTCCATTCGCCGCTCTCGAGCCAGATGCTTGCGAAGTCATCCACAAGGCCGTACTGGTTGCTGTCGATGATTTCTTTCATATACTTGAGGGCTGTCTGGTAGCGGGAATTGTCATTCTGGTACATAACCACGTCAGCATAAAGCATATAAGCCATAGCCTTGGTCACGCGACCTTCCTTTCCGCCTTCAGCCTTCATAGGCAGGACGTTCAGAGCGAGAGCATCCTCGATGGTCTTTATGATTCCTGCATATACGTCATCGTGTCCGAGCTGTGCGCAGGTGTAAGGGGAGGTGAGATTCTCCTCGTAGTAAGGAACATTGCCCCAGAATTTCCAGAGCCAGTTGTAATAGTAGGCGCGGAGCACCATAGCTTCGGCCCTGTAGAGATTCTTGGTCTCCTCGGACATTCCCGGAACATCGGAAACGTGCTCCAGAACCACGCAGGCGCGGTTGATGCCGGAGTAGCAGATGGTCCAGATGGTGTTGCACTGGTCTGTAGGAGTGGCTGTATAATAGTGGGTCTTCACCAGGATAGGCTGGTCGCCTTCGTTGGAACCGCCGCAGTAGATGTCGTCGGCCATAATGTCGGAGACGAGTTTCAGATCATCATACTGGTAGAAGTAATCGAACCAGTGAAGCGGATCATAGGCTGCCACCAGAGACTCATACATACGGCTTTCATTGATGAAATACTCGTCGATAGGCTCTGAGGAGTTGTGTTTCGCCGTGATGAAGTCTTTGCCGCAAGAGGTCGTAAGGATCGTAGCGGCTGCACAAAGAAGGTAAAATATCTTTTTCATATTCTATTACGGCTTAATTATTTAACTAAGGATGCGGTGCCGAAGGTGAGGTTGACACCGAAGGAGATAGTCCTTGCCTGTGGATATACACCGCGGTCGATGCCGACTTCAGTGCCGTATCCGGAGTTACCGCCGGTAACTTCAGGGTCGCAACCCGTGTACTTGGTGAGTGTGAAGAGGTTCTCAGCCTGAACATAGACTCTGAGACGGTCGATGCCAACCTTGCCTGTGAGGTTCTGAGGAAGGGTGTAGCCGAGCTGCACGTTGCGCGCTCTCATAAATGCACCGTTCTCGAGCCAGAGGTCGGAAACGCGGTAATTCTCGTTCGCTGAATCGAATACGAAGCGAGGCTGTGAGTTTGTCGATCCCTCTCCCGTCCAGCGGTTGAGAATAGTCTTAGGCAGGTTGATGTAGTAGAGGTCGGTACGGCGTGTTACGTTGAAGATGGAAACGTTTCCGAACTGGCCCTGGAGGAGCATATTGAAATCGAAGCCCTTCCACTCGAAACCGAGGTTGATGCCGAATGTCCAGTCAGGAATTCCCTTGCCGATGTTGGTTCGGTCGTCATCGTTGATGACACCGTCATTGTTGATATCCACGAAGCGGACATCACCAGGAGCTGCATTAGGCTGAAGGAGAGTGCCTTCAGAGTTAACGTAGCTGTTCACTTCTTCCAAATTCTGGAAGATACCGTCGGTCTTCCATCCGTAGAAATAAGGGAATGGCTGGCCTACGTCACCTCTTGAGAGGGTACCGATCTTGTGTGAAGAACAGCTCAGATATGTGGACTCGTCGCCGAGATAGGTGAGGCGGTTCTTTGCATAAGTCGCGTTGACACCGAAATGATAGCTGAAATCATTCACAAAGCCTCTGTAGTTGAGGTCGAACTCGATACCGTTGTTCACCATATCACCGAGGTTTCCGGTAGGAGCGGAGTCACCTGCGTATGAAGGAACAGGCATTGAGAGAAGCATACCTGCGGTCTTCTTGTTATACCAGTCTACCGTGAAGGTGAGCTTGTTGCCGAGGAAACCGAGGTCGAGACCGAGGTCAGCCTGGCGGGACTCCTCCCACTTCACGTTAGGGTTGGCAAGGCCTGAAGGCTTGGCACCGATGCTGACGGCTTCAGTGCCTGTGGCGCCTGAACCGAAAGCGTAGTTGTTGCCGGAGCTCATATAAACTGCATAGGTAAAGTTACCGATGTCGTCGTTACCGTTCACACCGTAAGAGAAGCGGAGCTTACCTGTGGAGAGCCAAGGAAGGTTCTGAGCGAAGGACTCGTTCTTGAAGTTCCAACCGAGGGAAACGGATGGGAAGTTACCCCATTTGTTGTTGTCTCCGAAGCGGCTTGAACCGTCACGACGGATGGTGGCCTCGACCATATAGCGCTCATCGTAGTTGTAGCTTACGCGGGCGAAGTAGGAGGCGAGGCTGTAGACGATTGAGTTCCAGCTTCCCCAGCCGTTGCGGTCACCATCAGCCTGCTGGCCCTTGGTGTTGTTGACGGAGATCTTCCAGGAGTCGTAGTCATACATAAGTCCCATTGCGGAAGCTCCCACATTCTGTGAAGAAGACCTGAGGGCTGACTGGCCGAGAACGGCGTTGATGCTGTGCTTGCCGAAAGACTTTTCGTAGGTAAGCACGTTTTCAACCTGCCAGAGAAGGCTTCTGTTCATTTCCTGTGAAGTGGATGAACCGTAGGCTGTCTTCTGAACTATGGAAGCGTTGCCGTTCTTGTCATAGGTGGTGGACTCGGTGATCTGGTCATACTTATAGTTCTTTGAAGAAAGATAGTATGGCAGGGAGTAGCCGTGGTTGCCCCAGAATGCGAGGTCGATTCCGACGGATGACTTGAACTTGAGACCGTCGATAAGCTGCAGGGTGGCGGAAGCGTTGCCTACGAACTTGTCGGTGTCATACTTTGTACCAGGCTGTGAAAGCATTGCGAGAGGGTTGTTCTGCTCGTTGTACTTCACACCGTCCACGATGGTGAAGGCTCTGCCGTCAGAATCGCGGAGGATGTACGGGTACGCGCTCGGGAAATTGGCCGCGAAGGCGGCCTCCTCAGCATCGGTCATATAGATGCTCTCGATCGGAGACATTCCGAGGGCTGATCCGAGAGGGGAGCCGTACTCGGTGTTCGTGGAGATGCCGGTGGAGTTGATGCGGGCGTAGGATGCGCTCGTGTTGACGTCCATCTTGTTGAGGAAGTTGCGCTGTGACGATGCGTCGAAGAGGTTGATGTCGACGTTCTCGTGCAGGGTGAAGCGCTCGTAGTTGCTTCGGCCGTAGTTACCGCCGACGATACCTTCATTGGAGAGGTAACCGCCTGAAATGGCGTATTTTACCTTCTCGCTGCCGCCGGAGATGCTCACGTCGTGCTTTACGATCGGGGCGTTGTCGTTGAATGTGGCGCCCACCCAGTCTGTGCCTTCGCCGTACTGGTAAGGGTTGTCGTAGATAGGCTCGCTGCCGGAGTTGACGTAGCCTTCATTCATCATTATGGCGTACTCGGTGGCGTTCAGCACGCTCGGCTTTCTCCAAGGATTCTGGAAGCCGTAGGATGCGTCATAGGAGATAGTGGCTTTGCCGGTGCTTCCCTTCTTCGTGGTTACGAGGATTACACCGTTCGATGCACGTGCACCGTATACGGCGCCGGAAGCGGCGTCCTTGAGGACTTCGATACGCTCGATGTCGTTAGGGTTCAGGTAGTCGATGCCGCCGGAGATGGCGAGACCGTCCACGATGTAAAGAGGGCTGGATCCGTGAATGGAGCCGACACCGCGGACACGTACCTGTGAGGAAGCGTCAGGTGCACCGGAGGATGCTGTTACGAATACTCCGGAGGTCATACCCTGGAGGACAGCGTCGATACGGTTGTGTGACTGTGTCTTCAGGTCATCGGATGTGATGGACGAGATGGCGGCGGTCACGACGCTCTTCTTCTGGACACCGTAACCTACGACTACTACGTCGTCAAGCCAGGTATTGTCCTCTTCCAGAGTGAAGTTGACAACGGTACGGTTGCCGAGGACTTCAGTGGCGGTTTTCATACCGACTGTCTGGGCGACCAGAACTGTTTCCGGAGTTAACTTGCCCGTGAGGACATAGTTACCATCCAGATCCGTGCTGGTACCCGTAGTAGTCCCCTGGATCATCACTGTAGCGCCGATGACCGGCTCTCCAGCTGCATCCGTGACTGTACCCCTTACTTCCTGGGCGTGTGCAAACGCGCCGCCCACGCACAAAGCCACAAGGGCCAGGGCGATTTTATGAACAAGGTGTTTCATTTGGATAAAATGGTTAAAATGTTAGTTATAGTATTGTATAAATATTCGTGATCAGCCTCCAATGGAGTAAACAAAATTACGAAAAACGTCTGAATCGTCAAACGATTCAGACGCAGGTGGTCTCAAAAAGTGGATTCGTGAAATGCAATCGCTTAAAACTCAGGGTAAATCGTATTGCAATAAGTGGCTTTTCAGTGGTCTCGAAGTGGTTCTAACCGGCCTGCTGAGGGCTTGCCGCGCCCAAAGTTTTTACAATTTCCTCGAAGTCGTCCCTGCTCGACAGGGCTACGTTTTTAATCTGCGCCCTATAATTATAAATGGTGTTTACGGAGTACCGAAGGAGCGAAGCGATATGCGAGGACTGGGTTATTCCGAGCCGGATGAGCGCGAAAATGCGGAGCTCCGTGTTCAGCAGCTCGTCCTTTTTCAGCTCGATGCGCGCTTCGGGCCGCAGCAGGGCGTTGAATTCGCTCACGAAGTTCGGATAGAGCTGCAGGAAGGCGTTGTCGAAAGCCTTGTAGAAGGCTTTGACCTCTGCATCCGCCTCAGCGCGAGGCACGAACTTGCGAAGCTTGTCGATGTAGTCCGAGCACATCGAGAGGAAAAGCCCGAT
>CAVCSJ010000041.1:0-15581 GCA_963604895.1 bacterium | reverse complement strand
CGTGAGTGCTTATCATCTTGGCACGCAGCACGTTGAGGCCGGAGAAAAGCCAGCAGCGGCCTGAGGATTTCTGGTCGGTGATGCCCTTTGTCTTCACCTCGTCGGAGAAATGCGTGTCGATCATTGCCAGATTCTCGCTGTTCTCGGCGAGGACTGACATCGACTGCGCGTTCAGTGCATTGCGGATCGCCTTTTGCTCGGGCGAGCCGGTGTAGGACTGTTTGATTACCGAAAGAAGATTGGCATCGATTCCGCCGTCATTTGTCTGGGCGGAGAGTCCGGTAGCCGCTCCTGTTGCGAGCAGAAGAGCGACCAATGTCTTGAGTGATTTTTTCATACGCGTATATAACTAATTGATCATTAATCAAGTATCTTTACTACAGCCCCTATCTTGTCCTTCCTGTTCCAAAGCCACACGCAGCCGTCAGCGGAAATCTTCTCCACGCGGAAAGTGCAGTCCTTGTGCAAGATGCTGCTGGAACTGGTCCAGCTCAGGCTTCCGTCTATTTTCTGGTCCACGGCGGAAGGTATTGCGTCCAGAGTCACGCAGTAGTAATCGGACATCGTGTCCGTATTCACCCTGAACTCGCAGTTGCGGCGGTTGAATGCCAGCTGACAGGTCAGAGGACTATATGTAAATACAGCGCTGCCGTTGACTCTGAGACAGATATCGCTGCTGTTCAGGAATTCAGGCTCCACCTTGCCGCCGCCCTGACAGCCGGCCAGCGCAAGACAGGCAAATAATATCAGCAAATACTTTCTCATTTGACAGTCACAGTTTTACAGATGATGTCGGTACTTCCGTCTTTGTAATAAACGACAGCCTTCAGCTCGCCGCTTTCAGTGAGTGTGTAATATCCTGTAAGCGTGGCACTTATGGAGTTATTGCCAAAATACCACTCCACCTTGGCGACGTCGCGGGCATTGTATATTCTCAGCGGAATCTTCGTCCCCGAGAGGAATTTTCCGGAACTGTCGCGCTCCGCGGAGCTCAGATATATGAACGGATAACCGCTGTTGTAGTATGCTCTCGTGGTGAAAGTTCTGGTGGAAGCTTCAGATGCGGAACTGCCCAAATAGACGGAAACAGTATAGTCGGTCTTTTCGTTCAATCCCTCTATTATATAAGCATATTTTCCTGATTCATAAGGTTTTACATCTGTAGTCGAGGTCTTTCCGCCGCCTGTCCAGCTTATGATGCAGGGCTCCGTTCCGCCCATCGGGCTCTCCCAGCAGATGATGGCCGCATCCTGGAACGCCTCGACGGAGCTGATGCTCACCGGACCGCTGACATTGAAGCTCACGGTCTTTCCGCTCCGGCTGATATCCGTAATCGAGGCTTCACTCTTCGCCCCGCTCCAGTAACTGAACGCCGGACTCGTGCTCCCCGAAAAACTGTTTCTGCTGCCATTCGGCCAGAATACTTCTGAAATGCTGCTGCAGCTGGTCCTGGTGCCCGCAAGAGCGGCGCACATATGGTCAGGGCGGCAGTTTATCTCATTAATAGTGAAGCGCTCCGCAGCCGTCACCACCTTCTCCTGCCCCGTGGAATATCCAGCATCGCGGTCCGAGCGGTCCACGTGGTAGATGAGCAGACCGTTGCCTCCGATATACTTGTCCCAGCCTTCCGCGACTCTGCTTTCGAAGAGGTAGAACTCACCGTCATAATCGCTGAGTGACTTGTAATAAGCCTTTTCGCCTGCCGTGAGGCTGCACGCGCCGGTTTTCAGCTCCCGGCACTCGCCGATGCCCAGCATATCCAGCTCCAACGCTGTGAAATTAGGGGGAGTGCGTCCGTCGTTGTTGTAGTTTCCCTGGTCCATCAGGCTGATCGTGCCCCAGACTCCCTTGCTCTGTCCGCCGCTGTCCTCGTAGTCGGTGTCGTACATATCCTTGAGGCCGAGAGTGTGTCCGAACTCGTGGCAGACGCTGCCTATCGGAGCCAGCGCCGACTTTTTGGTGGATTTGTAATATGTTATCTCCGAGCTCATTGCGTAAGAGTTCAGGCAGACTCCGTCGAGCATTACCGTAAGTCCCGCTCCGTCTCTTATGGACCAGCTGTGCGACCAGATGTGGTCCTCGTCAGCTCCGCGCGCCTCGTCCGTTCCTGCATAGAATACGAAAATATTGTCCACGCAGCCGTCTCCGTCAAGGTCGTAGCGCGAAAAATCGACTTCGCTGTCCGAGAGCCTGCAAGCTTCGATTACAGCTTCGTGTGCATTCTCGTCATCGCCGTATGAACCGTTTTTGCCGTAATAGGCGTAGCTCTTGCTGAGAGTCACCACAGGACCGACATCGAAGCTGAAGCTGCAGTCGTCTCCGAACTGGTCAGTGAAATAGTCGTGAATCGAGCCGGTCGCTCCGTTCACGCTGTATCCGGACTTGTTCACAAGGTCCTCGAAGTCGCTGCGGCTGTACTGGAATTTCAGGTCTGAGAACTCAGCAAGCAGAAAAATCGCCCGCACTTCCTTTTTGCCGGATGCTTTAAGTCGTTCTGCTGCAGCTGAGTACATCTTCTCTGCCGCCGCGCGCCGACTCTTCGCGCCCACATTCACCGAGTGCACGATGCTTCCGGCCGGCCGGACTTCCGTCCGTCCAATATTGTATTCTCCTCTGGTGTCAATCGTCCCCGGAACCCTCACTCCGCTGCTGTATCTCTTGCCGTCGGGGGCGATTTCCGCATAGCAATACCAGCCGTTCGCGTCCTTGATGACAGGTCTGCCGTCATTTGTGAGCGCGAGTCTGGTGAATTCGTCTCCGACCAATGTGACATAAAAGCTTGTACCGTCCGGTTGTGTCCTGAGATAGCTGCCTTTCAATGCCGGGGCGGCCGTGGCGGATATGGAGAAAGCGGCCGCAAAAATTAATGAGACCGCCAGCATTATGATCTTTTTCAGTACAGTTCCAGTCATATCACACGCACGTGTCCACAAATATAACCTTTTCCCTTGAGAAATCCTATTGTTTCGGAGCTCCTAAGGAGCGCTTGCGCGACCGGAGTAGGTCTGGGGGAGTTCTTATTTTTTGCGCTGCTTTTTATGACACAGCTGTTTCGAAGCTCCTAAGGAGCGAAGCGACCAATTAACGAAGTGACAGTTCTTATTTTTTTGCGCTACAGCGCAAAAAATAAGAACCGGCGCCTCACGGCGGCCAGTTCTTAGACGTGTACTAAAACCTAAACCTGCAACATAGATGCATAAGGTTTTATAAACGTTGCACGAAAAAAATAATTTTCGAATTATTTCTTAGCTTCTTCTACAGAAACCTTTCTGAATTCCTTGAGGTCCTTCATAAGCTCAAGAGCAGCCTTACGTGCGCGAGCGCCTGCAGCCTTATTGCCCTTTTCTACCTGTGCCTCAGCATTTGCCTGAAAATCAGCGATTTCGGCATTGATTTTTTCAACGAGTTCTTTCATTTCTTTAGATTTTTAAGGTTTATATTATTGTGCTTGCATTAATTACAAACCGTTAACAATTCGCAAGATATGTAAAAACACGCATAAATGCAAATAAATCAGACCTCTTTTGCATTGAGGAAATTCATTGCCCTGTCAACGCCTATCGTGGAAAATGTCTTGATTCCCTCCACAATCCGCTCGCTTTTCTTGCCGATGACCTCGATTTCCTCCTGGCTGAACTTGCTGAGCACATAATCAATCTGGCCGCCCCTGGAGAAATCATTGCCCACACCGAAACGGATTCTCGTGAACTCGTCAGTGCCGAGCAGTTCGATGATATTGGCAAGACCGTTGTGCCCTCCGTCGCTGCCCTTCTTGCGCATACGGAGTGTTCCGAACGGCAGATTGATGTCATCGCAGATGACGATCAGATTCTCATTCGGAACCGGAAGTTTCGTCAGCCAGTAACGCACCGCGTTGCCGCTGAGATTCACATAGGTGGATGGCTTCAGAAGGTGGAACGTGCGGCCCTTGAACGAAATCTCGGTCATATCGCCGTAACGCCCTGTGCGGAAAACGACATTGGATGCCTGAGCCCAGGCATCCAATATCATAAATCCTGCATTATGCCTGGTAGATGCATACTCGGCACCTATGTTGCCCAATCCTGCTACCAGATAATCCATTTCTCAGAGACTGATTACTCAGCTGCTGCCATATTGCGGGTAGACTTGACACCGCAGATGATGGCATCCTTGTCTGTAACGACGGTGATGTTCTCGAACTTGAGATCGCCGGCCTTGATGACCTTGTCAAGCTGGAGGTCGCTGATGTCCACTGTAACATCGTCAGGAAGGTTGGCCATAGTGGCGCTGATGCGGAGCTTGCGTGCGTTCTGTGTGAACTTACCACCGCGCTGAACACCTACTGAATGTCCTGAGATAACGATAGGAACGTCGATTGTGATAGGCTTCTCGTTGTTTACGGCGAGGAAGTCAACGTGCAGACAGTTGTCCTGTACAGGATGGAACTGAAGCTCGTGGAATATTGCTGAATAAGTCTTGCCGTTGTCGAGAACGAGGTCGATGATGAATGACTTAGGGGTTTCGATAGCACCCTTGAGCTCCTTCTCGTTAACTGTGAAGAGTACGTTCTCCATTCCGAGACCGTAAAGATTGCAAGGTACGAGGCCCTGCTTGCGGATAGCCTTGATGACTGCCTTGTTTCCGACCTGGCGGATCTGGCCTTTCAATTCAAAATGCTGCATCGTAAATAAATTTTAAATGTGTTACTCAAGCCGGAACGGGTCCGGCCCCCATTGCACCAAAGCCTAATGGCTTTTCAGATGCGGGCGCAAAGATAGTGATAATTAGTGAATAACAAACGGATTTGGCAGGGAATTTCTGACAAATGCCGCCCTATTCGCTTTCGCTTACGAGCGAAGTGGCCCTGTTCCAGTCCAGATTCGTGTAATAGCTGTCCAGATAACTGCTTCCCTTGCAAGGAAGATACATACTCAGACCGGAGTAGATCTTTATGGTGAATCCTCCGCTGTTCGGCATAAACTGGTCCGTGGCGTTCTTGTAGATGATGCACTTGTCCAGCGCTGCCTCCAGCCGGCTCTGCTCGTCCGAAGTGATGTTGCATTTCAGGAGAATGTCCTCCAGATCGTAGTACCAGTGATGATAGGAACGGAAATACGGCTGGATGTCCTCGTGGTCGATTATGGCCAGATTGCTGCTGTATTTCCCGAAGAGTTCCTTGCAGACAGCGGCCAGGTCATCCATTGCGGTACAGTCCACGAGCGTGATCGTAGCGGACTGATAATCACCGCTCTGGTTTTTGTAGATGTCATAATATGACTCGCAAACGCTCTTGATGTCCCCCTTTCCGCCCTTCAGAAGCTGTTCCACGCACTTGTCGTAATTCATTCCCTGTGCCAGGACCTCGGCAGGGGAGACCGCCACCTTGTCGCAGACATTCCGGAGCTGCCAGGCGAATTCCACGCCGCCCATCAGACAGGCGTCGAAATAGATATAGTCGAAATGCATAGGGAATTCGTCCGCGAAATCAACGATGGAGAATTCGTATGAAACGGTCTGCCCGTTCTCCTTCAGCCTTGACTGACCCAGGCTGCGCACGGCAGGGCCGTCAGGAAATTCATTGTCCTCCACATACGGAACCGCTCCTGTGGAAGCCCCGAGCCTCGCCCGTGCAGGCATCTTGCTTGAGTCATAGCTGTTGGGACTTGTATAGTATCCGGGCGGAACCCATCCGGTGCCGTGGGAGGAGAAGATCATTCCGTAGTGCTTGGCGTGGAACATATCGTCCACATCCTGAAGTATCTGTCTCATAGCGCCTTTCTTCGTCGGAATGAGGTCGGTCGGATAAGTCTTCAGAGTGTCTGTAATGACCGTATATTCAGTCTCTTTCGAGCCTTTTGACTTGCCGTTCTTCTCCAGATGGAGGCGGATCAGGTGCGCAGGCATATTCACGTTATAGATTCCGTACTTCTCCGGGCGGTGGCTCATCACCAGAAGCACGTCCTCGCTGTTCTTCACGGGAACGTAACCGGTACCCTCCTCCGCGGAAGTGATGAGGTCTTCGATATTTCCGTCCAGAAAACTGCCCAGCGAGTTCTGCCCGGCAGTGTAAATCAGAAGAAGGTTCTGACACTCAATCTCTTCGATCGGGTGTCCGCACCTGCACGACGAAAAGAGCGACGCGGCAGCGACGCAGAGCACAAGAATTCTGTAAACAATCGACTTCATACAAACGCAAAGGTAAGTTAACCTCCGAACAAATGCAAAAAATAAACTTTCCGCGGCCTTGCGGCCAATCCTGATTTCACATCGGCCTTGCGGCCAATCCTACCCCTTGTGGTTTCTCGGATGGTGCTTCAGCACAGCGGCCTGCCAGGTTGCGGAATTGATATGTGTGTAAATCTCTGTGGTAAGGATACTTTCGTGCCCCAGCATCTCCTGCACCACCCTCAGGTCCGCCCCGTTCTCGATCAGGTGCGTGGCGAAGGAATGCCGGAAAGTATGCGGGGAAATATTCTTGCTTATCCCCGCCGCGACGGCCTGTGCCTTCACCATATTGAAAACATAAACCCTGCTCAGCGGTTTTCCGCTGCGGTTCAGAAATGCGATGTCTGAATACTCCGGCTTCGCCTCCTGAGGCCTGCAGCCCAGATAGTCAGTGAAATACTCCGCCGCGACTTCCCCCAGCGGGACTATCCTCTGCTTGTCTCCCTTTCCGATCACCCTCACGAAGCCTTCCTTGAGAAACACGTCGGAAATCTTCAGCCCCACAGCCTCGCTTACGCGAAGTCCGCAGCCGTACAGAATCTCCAGTATGGCCCTGTCGCGAAGCCCCTTCGGAGTGGAGCAGTCGACCGATTCCATTATGCTGTCTACTTCTTCAACTGACAGCACGTCAGGAAGATAGCGCCCGATGCGCGGACTCTCCAGACTCTCGCAGGGATTGTCCTTTCGTACTCCCTCGAGTATCAGGTAGTCGAAAAACGAGCGCAAGGCGCTCAATTCCCTGGCCTGCGTACGTTTGCTTACCTTTTCCGCACGCTCCGAAAGCCATCCCCGGACATCTTCCGGTCCCACATCTGCGGGCTTCACCCCGCAGTCCGTGAAAAACTCCTTTATATCAGAAGAATAGGATGCCGCCGTGTTCGGCGACATCCTTCTTTCTATCTTCAGATAATAATTATAGTCTTTCAGCAGACGCTCTTCCATACTATTTCAATGCGGCGTAGTCGTGGCCGTACTCCATCATCTGGTCGAGATAGCTCTTGCTGTAGTCCAGAACATAGTCGGTGATGACTCCGTTCTTCTCCACCGGCACGATGTCCGGATTCACGAAACCTCCGTAAGGCTTCAGGTTCAGCGAAGCGTATCTTTCGAGCACTTCCTTGTGGATTTCAGGGTCGATGTTTATGGCATATTTCTCCACCAGAGCCTTGCCGGCTGCATAATCGCCCTCGGACTTGATGCGCTGAACCTCTGCGAGAAGCTCGCCGAACAGTCCGCGCAGAGCCTCATAGTCATTCACCACGAAATAGGTCTTGCCGTCACGCACTTTCTTCTCTATCACACTCCCCGCAGCGCCTTTCTCATAGCACCAGGCGGAGATGAGAAGACGGTTCTGCATATGGGCTTCGGTATTCTTGCGGCCGAGCTCCACGCGGGAGAACTGGACCATCAGGCCGTTGCGGATATAGTTGGCGTACTGGGCCTTATATGCCTCATTGTCAGGAAGTATGCCCAGTTCCACGAGCTTCGGGTCGGCGCAGTAGTACAGGCCGAACAGGTCGGCTCTGGTCTCCTCGAGAGTGGAGGAATATTCGCCCATAGCGTTAGGGGAGACTCCCGGCAGGAGCTGTCCCGAACCGTGGCCGAGACACTCGTGAAGGTCGGTATGGATTTCGTCAGTGAGGTTGAGGTATTTCTTTGCCATCGCGATTTCATCCTCATCCCAGGCGAATTCGTTCAGGGTGTTCTTAGGAGACTCCTGCGCGGCGAGATCGTATGCGGAAGTGATGTTTGCGATGGTCACGGACTTGGAACCGTAGTCGCGGCGGATCCAGTCGGCGTTCGGAAGATTGATTCCGATAGGGGTGGAAGGGTAGCAGTCTCCGGCGAGCTGGACGGCGTTTATCACCTTGGCGCTCACGCCCTTGACTTCCTTTTTCTTGAATCTTTCATCCACAGGGGAATGGTCTTCGAACCACTGAGCGTTGGCGCTCAGAACCTCCGTGCGCTCGGAAGCGGCGTGGTCCTTGATGTTCACCAGGGCCTCCCAGGCTCCCTTGCGGGCCAGAGGGTCATTATAATCCTCCACGAAACCGTTTACGAAATCCACGGTTCCGAGGGTGTCCTGAAGCCACTGGATATTGTATTTGTCCCAGAGCTTGAGGTCTCCGGTCCTGTAGTAGTCGACAAGAGTTCCGATATATTCCTTCTGCTGCTCATTTTCAGCGACTTTGCGAGCCTTGTCAAGCTCGTCAATTATCTTGCTGATGGCGGCTCCGTAAAGCCCGTCAGCCTTCCAGAACTCCTCGTATACATTGCCCTCGGCATCCTTGCAGACCTTGCTGTTCAGACCGTATGAAACTGGAGTCGTGTCACCCTTGACCTCGATGGAGGCGTAGTATTTCTCCACTTCGTTGCGTGTGACTCCCTCGTAGAAATTCACCGCGGATTCAGCGACGATGTCACCGGAATTGTCCGTGGACTTGCGCTGAGGCAGCACGGCCGGGTCATAGATGACCTTGAGAAGTTCCTCACACTCCTGCTCGTGGCCGCAGCTGACCATCAGCTTGCGGAAATATTCCTTAGGGCAGTCCGGGAAGAATTTGTCCTCTGCATAGTGGTGATGGATGCCGTTGCTGAAGAACACTCTCTTGGCGTATACCAGAAAGTTCTGGAAGTCAGCGCTTTCGCGGTCTCCCTGATATTTGTCGATGATGTCCTCGATGGCGTGGCGAATCGGCAGATTCCATTTGCCGTTCTGATCCCAGTAGATGTCGCGGCCCCATTTTGCAGCCTCGGAGAGATGGTATACATACTCCTTCTGCTGCAGGCTGAGATCCTCCCAGCCCGGCACCTTGTATCTCATTATCTTAAGATCTGCAAATTCATCTATGAGGTATTTGAAATCCTCTCCGGCCTCCTTTTTCTGGCCGCACGCGCAGAGCGTAAGACCCGCTCCGAGAGTCAACATTAGCATTTTTACTGTTTTATTCATAACAAACTTTTCAAGTCAGGCATTTGTAACCATTCCAAGACGGCTTCTTCGTGCCTCAATTTCCATACCGCGCACCCCGTCGCGAGGTGCCGAGTCCCACAAATATAATGAATATTCCTTTAAATTACCTAAATTTGCATCCTTATGGAGAACGAGAGCATAGTCATAAAAGGTGCTAGAGTGAACAATCTGAAGAACCTCAATATCGAGATTCCCAGAGGCCGCTTCGTAGTCATAACCGGCATTTCCGGCAGCGGAAAGTCCTCTCTTGCATTCGACACGCTCTTCGCTGAAGGCCAGAGGCGCTTCGCCGAGAGCCTTTCCTCCTATGCCCGTCAGTTTCTCGGCCGTATGAGAAAGCCGGACGTGGATTCCATTGAGGGCATACCTCCTGCAGTGGCCATCGAGCAGAAAGTGAATGTCAGAAACCCTCGCTCGACCGTCGCCACCACTACGGAAATCTATGATTATCTGAGACTTGTATTCGCCCGCATCGGTCATACCTATTCGCCTGTGAGCGGGGAGGAAGTGCGCTGCAACAGCTCCGCCGACGTGATGTCATTCATCAGTGACAGCATTGCGCATTCGGAGACAAGCATCCCTGTATATATCCTCGCCGACATTGGCTGGGACAGCCGCGAGGACAAGGTGGAACTTATGCTGAGCCTTAGCGCTCAGGGCTTCTCGCGTTTCTGGAAGGACGGGGCCGCGCTGCGAATCGACGAAGTGATGACGCACGCGGAAAAGGCGGATTGGCCGGAAGGCCTGCTGCTGATGGTGGACAGGCTCAAGGCGGGACCTGACCCGATGGACAAGGACCTGCGCGCGCGTCTGCTCTCGTCTATCGAGACGGCGTTTCGTCAGGGAAACGGCTCTGTGACAGCTGTTTGCGCGGAAACCTCGCGCACTTTTACCAGCCGCTTCGAACTCGACGGCATCACCTTCCGCAAGCCTGACGAGTACCTTTTCAGCTTCAACAGTCCGCTCGGCGCCTGCCCGACCTGCGGAGGACTCGGAAAAATCATCGGCATCAGCGAGGACCTCGTGGTGCCGGACAAGTCGAAGAGCATCTACGAAGGCGCAATCGCCTGCTGGCGCGGGGAGAAGATGGACTGGTTCAGAGAGCATCTCGTCAGCGTCGCGCCGCGCTACGGCATCGACGTGTTCAAGCCGTACTGCGAGCTCAGCGAGGCGCAGAAGGACGTCATCTGGAACGGCCACAGCGTAGACGGGGACTCGGAGAGCATCGTCGGCATCAACGAATTCTTCGACTGGGTGCAGACGCAGCGATACAAGATACAGTTCCGCTTTATGCTGTCGCGCTTCTCCGGGCGCACGACCTGTCACGCCTGCCACGGCACGAGGTTGCGCAAGGAGGCGGAATACGTGCGAGTCGGGGGCAAGAATATCTCGGAAGTGCTTGACCTTACGGTCAATGCGGCCCTTCCGTGGTTTTCTTCTCTGCAGCTGAATGATTACGAACGGACCATCGCGGGGAAGGCGATAGACGAAATCGTCTCGCGTCTGAAATGCCTTGACGATGTGGGACTTGGCTATCTCACGCTGTCCCGCGCGTGCAATACGCTCTCGGGCGGCGAGAGTCAGCGAATCAATCTCGTGACGGCGCTCGGAAGTTCGCTCGTGGGCTCGATGTATATTCTGGACGAGCCTTCCATCGGGCTGCATTCGCGTGATACTGAAAGGCTTATCGCAGTTCTTAGACGCCTTCGCGACATCGGGAATACGGTAATCGTGGTGGAACACGATGAGGACATCATCCGTGCCGCTGATCTTCTCATAGATATGGGACCGCTCGCGGGAGAGAACGGCGGGCAGATAATTTTCGGGGGAAAAATTACTGACAGGCTTGATCCTGAGACGGTTAAGCAGTCCCTGACGCTTCAGTACATCAGCGGTCAGAGGCAGCGCTACACACGCGAGAAACGCTCCTGGGATTATTATATAGAGGTGGTCGGGGCGATGCAGAACAACCTGAAAGACATCAATGTACGCTTCCCGCTTGGGGTATTGACCGTGGTCACGGGAGTCAGCGGCAGCGGCAAATCTTCACTCGTGCGGGACATCCTCGCGCCTGCGCTGTACCGTCGTCTGAATGATTCCGGAGACCTTCCGGGCACGCATCGTGCCCTTCGAGGGAACCTCGACAGAATACAGAGAGTGGAATACGTGGATCAGAACCCTATTGGACGCAGTACGCGAAGTAATGCGGCCACTTATCTGAAAGTCTACGACGACATACGCAAACTGCTCGCGCTGCAGCAGTACGCCCGCATCAACGGCATCACGGCGGCTCATTTTTCCTTCAATCAGGAAGGCGGGCGCTGTCCGGAGTGCCAGGGAGCGGGTATCGTGAAGATCGAGATGCAGTTTATGGCGGACGTGACGATGGTCTGCGAGGCTTGCGGCGGCAAGAGGTTCAAGCCGGACGTGCTCGACGTGCGCTATCGCGGGATGAACATCGACGACATCCTCAATATGAGCGTGGAGCAGGCGATTTCGTTCTTTTCGCAGGGTAAGGAGGAGCTTGCGCAGGGGATTGCCCGCAAGCTGCAACCGCTTGTGGATGTGGGACTTGGCTATATCAAGCTCGGGCAGAGTTCATCCACCCTCTCGGGCGGCGAGAGTCAGAGAATCAAGCTCGCGTACTTCCTCTCGATGAACGATGCGAAGCAGAAGATTCTCTTCATTTTCGACGAACCGACCACGGGGCTGCATTTCTACGACGTTGAGAAGTTGCTCAAGGCTTTCGACGCGCTGCTCGCGGGCGGGCACTCGCTGGTCGTCGTGGAGCACAATATGGACGTGATTCGCGCGGCGGACTGGGTGATCGACCTGGGTCCGGATGCCGGCGACAAGGGCGGAAGGCTCGTCTACGAGGGGACGCCGGAGGATATGAAAAAGGCTGACACTATAACTGCCAAGTATTTATGGATGTAGTAATTACGTATGTGGACGGGCTGGATCCTGTCTGGCGACAGTCATATGAGAGTTGTCTGGGAAAGGTGGTTTTGGAGAAGCGCTACCGCGACTGGGGGACGCTGAAGTACCTGCTGCGCGGCATCGAACAATGTATGCCGTTCATAGACAATGTCTTCCTAGTGGTGTCGAGCGAGAGTCAGGTGCCTGCCTGGGCCTCTGACCATCTGAAAGTGGTGCTGCATTCGGACATCATTCCCGCTGAGTTCCTGCCGGTATTCAACAGCACGGCGATTGAGATGTTTCTGCACCGCATCCAGGGGCTTTCGGAGGAGTATATCTATTTCAATGACGACTTTTTCCCGCTGAATCCTATGGCGGCGACGGACTTTTTCTCAGATGGGAAGATCAGACTGAATTTCTCGCCGCACCGCCACGTGTCGAATCAGTATATGAGGCACGTGCGCAATTCCGATACGCTTGCGCGAAAGGCTCTCGACCTGGCTCCGTCGACAACGTTCCTGCGGCCTCAGCACAGCTGCGCTCCGATGCTGCGAAGCGAGAGCGAGAAGCTGTTTGCGACCGTGGAGAAGGAGATTCTTTCTTCCGTCACCCGCACCCGCGAGGACCGCAACGTGAACCAGTACCTCTTTCAGGACTATCTGTATTACAAGGGGTTGGCGCTTCGCCGCCAATTCGGGACCGGGCATATTTCTCTGGCTGTGGGGCCTCTCTGCCGCATCAAGTGGCTCGTGCGTCATTCGAGCGCCAAGATAATGTGTATCAATGATGTACAGATGTCCCGGCGCCGTTTCGAGCGTTATCGCGCAGGTATTCTCTCCGCCTTCGAAGCTAAGTTTCCGCAGCGCTCGCGGTTTGAGCGTTAACTATATTTCCTTCTTCCAGCGGCGGTGTGTCCAGAGGTAGTTGTATGGCTCTGCCTTGACGTCGGCTTCGAGCAGGGCGTAGTAGCGCTTCATTATCTCATCGAGGTCCATCTGGGCGGCATCGACGCAGATCGGGTGGCATTCGAGGGTGTAGTGCCCCCGGCGGTCGTTCCTCATTCCGAGGAAGGCTACTGACATATGGCATTTGCGGGCGAGCGCGGCTGCCGCGGTCATAGT
This sequence comes from bacterium, assembly GCA_963604895.1. GTDB lineage: Bacteria > Bacteroidota > Bacteroidia > Bacteroidales > UBA932 > Cryptobacteroides. Next base: position 2,360 of record CAVCSJ010000041.1, on the reverse strand, counting down.
GGCGGTCTTCTGGTTCATAAAGTCCACTACGCTGAATGTTTTCGCGCTTTTATACGGGCACTGGTCGGTGTTTATCAGATAGAACTTCTTCTCGTCGCGGTGGGTGAGCACATAGCGGATGATTTCGTTCGACTCGATGTAGCCATCGAATTTCTTCTTGCCTTTGCGGGTAAGTGTGGCACAGCGGTTTTCGCCCATAATCTCGTTCCAGACCTCGCTGGTGAGCTTCTTGTAGACTACGCAGCAGTTGTCCTCGCGCATAGCCATAGGCTTCCCGGTATAGTTGCTTTTGATATAGCCTCCGTGGAGCTCCCAGTTTCCGCAGTGGGAGGTCATAAGCATAACGGAGGAGGAATTCTCATAGAGGTAGTTGAATGAATCCACGTCTGCGAGTTCCACGATTCTCTGTTTGTGGAATCTCTCGGGACTGCAGCCTCCGAACCAAACGGCCTCCACGAGAAGGTCGGCGAAATGCTGGTAGAACTGCTTGCATATCCTCTTGAGCTCCTTGTACTTGAGCTCCGGAAAACTGCGGGCGAGGTTTATCATCACATCGTCCCTGCGGTAGCGGACCACGCTTCCTATGAACCAGGCGAAACCCTTTGCGTTCCAGTAGTGCACTTTAAGCGGAAGGGCCGCGAAGAGGGACATCACTCCCTTGAGCAAGAATTTCGAGACTTTCTGTATTCCTTTCATCCGTAACTTAGGGTGACATTTTCGTCACACGATTGCAAAATTAGCAATCTGTTTCGATATATGAATCTTAAATCTCCACCGTCATTTAAAAAAGATAAAAAAACTCTGTGTACTTTCTTGAATCCGTGAGGACTTCAGGATTTCGGGCTTTACCTTTGCGCTCACCAAACACTTAGACGATGAAAAGGGACAGTGCAATATTTTTTCTCTCACTGCGGCGTTCGCCGCTGGCCGTTCTGGCCTGGTTTTGCTTGCTATTGGTTATTGTTTCTGTCTGCTTTCTGTCAGCTTGTACTACAGGTGAAACGAAAGATGACACGACCGGCCCGGATACTCGCGGTATTTTGTGGACAAGGTATGAAGGGGAGCCGTCCGGCGCCGGTCTGCTGTCATTGACCAGGGCTGATCTGAGTTCAGAGTCTTCGCTGTCTTTTCTGGATGTACTCATATATGATGACGACAGCCTGCGCCAGCTGGACACCTGGCAGCATTTCGGTCCGGAGGATCTGCAGAAGGAGTTCACCCTGCTTTCCGGCGGAGGAGGGAAGATATTCGTGTTTATCGCGAACTACGCTCCGCTCCCTGATGTAAGTATCTCTCAGGTAGGAAGTTTCGATGCCCTTATGACTTATGAGGTGCATCTTTCGGATGACTCCTCCGGGCATCCCATAATGACGGCATCCGTGAGGGCGTCTGCCGGGAGCGATATGAATACCGTGAAACTGGAGCCTCTCCTCTCTGAAGTGAAGCTCGGGAACATATCATATGATTTCAGCGGAAGGGAATATGAAAATGAATCCCTGAAGAATGTCTGCGCCTATCTCATCAATGTCAGCGCTTCGACGCAGGTACTCAGGGATTCTCTTTTCACGCCGAGTGACGTGCTGAATTACGGTGGACTTGTGGAAAGCGATATGTCTTCGCTTTCAAGTCCCGATCTGCTGTATCACGACCTCCAGGACTTTCCCGCAGGCACATCCTATGAGGCTGACGCGGAGTTTTTCTGCTATCCGAACGATCTTGGCGAAGAGTCTATGGGCCAGCCTTTTACCAGGCTTGTGGTCCAGGGTGACATAGACGGGCAGACCTGTTATTATCCCATAGACATAAACCGGTCCGCTTCCGGTTACCGAGGTGACCGTCCCGGCCTGGGCCGCAATGTCCGCTATACTGTGAATCTTTCCCTGACCCGGAAGGGGAGTGACAGTCCGGAAGGTTCCATTCCCGTGGAGGATGTCACCGAAAGCTGGATGGTTCTGTATCCGGGCCAGTATATCCGCCGGCCGGTAGGTGACTATCTGCGCGTATGGGTTGAGGTATATCCGGAGGACACCGAGGTCCGGTTCGACATCCAGGACCTTGAGGACGATGTCGCGGCAGGCTATTACACCTACGAATTGGAGGACGACGGCCGCGCCGTCGTCCTCCACCTCCTGCGTCCCGGAATGGGAATGTTCTGCGTCGACGCCGGACCTCCCGTAAACAACGGCTTCCTCATCCTCGTCGTCATCGACTGACCTGAAGTTGTTCCACGTGCAGCTTCGGAAGCGCAGCGGCATAAAAAAAGAGTGGCGCTGGCCACTCTTTTCAGATATGTGTTTCGGAGGATTAACCGCCGAAGTTGTCGTAGAGGATGTTTGCAGGATCCACTCCGAGGCTGTCCA
>CAVCSJ010000040.1:0-15923 GCA_963604895.1 bacterium | reverse complement strand
CTGGGCGGCAGCGACGGACTTAAAGTCCAGATACTCAGCGGCATAAACCCGGGAGACAAGGTAGTCACCAAGGGCGCGATGCAGATAAAGCTCGCATCCGTGGCCGCAGTACCGTCAGGACACAACCATCAGCATTGAGACCGGGCCTATGCTTAACAAAATCATACGTTTCGCCCTTGACAACAGGCTGGTAATCCTGGCCTGCAGCGTACTGCTGATCATCGGTGGTCTGTATTCGGTAAACACCACCGACGTGGACGTGTTCCCTGACCTGAACGCGCCGACAGTAGTGGTGATGACTGAAGCCGAAGGAATGGCGGCGGAGGAAGTCGAAAGACTCGTCACCTTCCCCGTCGAGACAGCATTGAACGGAGCGACGAATGTCCGTCGCGTCCGTTCGTCCTCCACTAACGGATTCTCGAACGTGTCCGTCGAATTCGACTGGGGCACAGACATTTACATTGCACGTCAGATAGTCTCCGAAAAGATCGCGATGCTCTCCGGAGAGCTCCCGGACAATGTCGGCACCCCGACTCTCGGTCCGCAGTCCTCGATCCTCGGAGAGATGCTCATCATCGGCCTCACGGCGGATGAAACCTCGCTGGAAGACCTGAGAACGATAGCGGATTGGACGATACGTCCGCGTCTTCTCTCCACCGGCGGAGTTGCGCAGGTGGCGGTTATGGGCGGCGACATCAAAGAGTATCAGATACTTCTGCGCACCTCCAGGATGAAGCATTACGGGGTGAGTCTGAACGAAGTGATGGACGCGGTGAGCGAAATGAACCGCAACTCCTCCGGAGGCACTCTGTATGAATACGGTAACGAGTACATCGTCCGCGGAATGCTCTCCACTTCGGACATCGACGAACTCGGACAGTCTCTCGTGAAAAAGGCTGAGGACGGAACCCCGATTCTGCTCGGCGACATCGCGAAGATCAGGACCGGAGGCAAGACTCCCCTTCTGGGCGTAGCCTCCTGCAACGGCAAGTCCGCGGTGGTGATGACCGTCACCAAACAGCCGAATGTCAGTACGATAGAGCTTACCGACCAGATAGAGACCGCGCTTGCGGACCTGCATAAGACACTGCCTTCAGATGTCGAGATACAAACCGACATCTTCAAGCAGGCCGACTTCATCGAAAACTCCATTAACAATGTAAAGAAATCCCTGCTGGAGGGCGCTCTGTTCGTGGTTCTCGTGCTTTTCATCTTCCTGATGAACTGGAGGACCACCGTGATTTCGCTGGTTTCCCTCCCGCTTTCCATCTTCATCACCCTCATTGTCCTGAAACTCTTCGGACTCACGGTGAACACGATGACGCTGGGAGGTATCGCGATTGCCATAGGCTCGCTTGTGGACGACTCCATAGTGGATGTGGAGAATGTGTTCAAACGCCTGAAACAGAACCGCAAGAAGAAGCCGGAAGAGCGGCTGAGCACCATAGAGACGGTATTCGAGGCCTCGAAGGAAGTCCGTATGCCTATGTTCAATTCCACGCTTATCATCGTAGCCTGCTTCCTGCCTCTCTTCTTCCTCTCCGGGATGGAGGGCAGAATGCTCATCCCGCTGGGCATCTCATTCGTAATCAGCCTCTTCGCCTCCACTCTCGTGGCTCTCACCCTTACCCCGGTGCTCTGCTCCTATCTTCTGAAGGACCGCCACCTGGACAGTGACAAGGAAGAGAAAGAGCCGTGGATAGTCCTCCGACTCAGAAATATATACGGCAAGACATTGGACTGGGCCCTCAGGCACAAGGCCGTAATGCTGAGCGGCACAGGCGTGCTTCTGATCATCGCGATCGTCTACTTCTGCCTGCTCGGCCGAAGCTTCCTGCCTTCGTTCAACGAAGGGTCGCTTACCATCGCGGTCAGCACCATCCCGGGAATCTCCATCGAAGAATCGGACAATATTGGCCGAATGGCCGAAAACATACTTCTCACGGTGCCGGAGATTACTTGCGTGGGTCGCAGAACCGGCCGCGCGGAGCTTTCGGAGCACTCGTTCGGCGTGAACACTTCGGAGTTCGACTGTCCGTACACGCTTGGCAAACGCAAGAAATCCGAGATGCTCGCTGAAATCCGAAGCAAACTCGGGACGCTGCCTGGCGTGAACATCGAGATCGGCGGACCTATCGCGCACCGTATGGACGAGATGCTTTCGGGCACCAAGGCCAGCATCGCGATAAAGCTCTTCGGAACGGACCTCAACAAGATGTATTCGCTTGGAAATCAGATAAAAGCGTCGATAAAGGAAATCGACGGCATCACGGACCTCAACGTGGAGCAGCAGGTCGAGAGGCCGGAGCTCGTCATCGAGCCGAACCGCACGCAGCTCGCCCTGAGCGGCATCACGATGGCGGAATTCGGCGAGGCGATTTCCGTTCTGCTTGAAGGTCAGAGCGTTTCGCAGGTCTACGAGGGCAACCGATCCTTCGACCTCACGCTGAAAGTCGAGGACAGCGAGCGTGAGAGCATCGAGGCGCTGGGCGATGTGCTCATCGCAGACGGCGTGCCGCTTTCGAGCGTCGCCGTCATCCGTTCGGCCAGCGGTCCGAACACCATCAACCGCGAGAACGTATCGCGTAAGCTCGTGATTTCCTGCAATGTAGAAAGCGGCGGACTGAGCCGCGCGGTGAAGGAGATCGAGAAAAAGATAGACGCTGAAATCACTCTGCCGGAGGGTTATCACATCGAGTACGGCGGCCAGTTCGAGTCGGAGGAGAGAGCTTCGAAGACCATCGCACTCATCTCCATCTTCTCCATAATCATCATCTTCCTGCTGCTCTACGGTGAGTTCAAGAACAGCCGCCAGACACTTGTCGTGCTGCTGAATCTGCCTCTCTCGCTCATCGGCGGCGTGATCTGCATCGGCCTGACCGACGGAATGCTCAGCATCCCGGCCATCATCGGCTTCATCTCGCTCTTCGGCATCGCGACGCGAAACGGTATGCTGCTGATCGACCGCTACAACGTACTCTACGGCGAGAGCGGCGACCTGATGAGCAGCGTGAAAGCCGGCTCGCTCGACCGTCTGAACCCGATTCTGATGACGGCCATCACCTCGGCGCTCGCCCTGCTTCCGCTCGCACTCGGCGGCGACCTGCCTGGCAACGAGATCCAGTCCCCGATGGCGAAAGTCATCCTCGGCGGCCTCGTGACCTCGACCATCCTGAACGGCTACATCATCCCGATAATGTACATTTTCATAAGCAGAAAGAAATGAGAAAGTCGATAATATTCAGCATATTAGCTCTCTCCCTTGGAGCTTCGGCCGCCTCGGCCCAGACGCTCTCCGAAGTTCTGCAGAGCGTGGAGGGCAAGAACCCGACGCTGCAGAGCGCGCAGTGGCAGAAACTCTCTGAGGAAGAAGATCTTAAGGGCCGGGCAATGCCGGCCAATCCTGAAGTGGAGTTCAACTATCTCTGGGGTTCGGTGGACGCCCGCAGGCACGATTTCAGAGTGACGCAGAGTTTCGACTTCGCGCTTCTGAGCGGCCAGAAGTCCAAGGAGACCGCCTCCGGGAAGGAACTTCTCGCCATAGAATACCGCGCGCAGAGGCAGGATGTCCTGCTCGAAGCCGAGAAGGTCTGCATCGAACTGGTCTTCAATAACGCCCTTCGCGAGGCCCTTACCCAGCATCTTACTGATGCCGAGCACTTTGTGGCCGCATATACCCGTAAGGTGGAACTTGGCGACGCTTCAGTCCTGGAACTGAACAATGCCCGTCTGCACCGCTCCGAGGTTTCCGGAAAACTTGCCAAGGCCGAACTCGAGCACCGCAAACTTGCCCTGGAACTTTCACGCCTCAACGGCGGCGAGGCCATCGAAATCACTGAAACAGATATAGATGCATTCTTAGCCGGTTCCGGCCGTCCACTTCCGGAAAGTTTCGCGGAGTATTTCGAGCAGGCTTCCGAACAGAGTCCGGCCCTTGCCTATGTGAAGGAACAGATCGAGTTCCGTGACAGGCAGCTCAAGGTCGAAAAGGCGAGCAGGCTTCCTGAACTGACGCTCGGCTATATGTCCGAAATCACCAGCGAGGATCCATACCGCGGAATCACATTCGGCATCTCGATTCCTCTCTGGAACCAGTCTTCGAAGGTACGCAGCGCCAAGGCCAATCTGGAGGCGGCCAAGTCGCAGAAAGAGGAGGCATATCAGACCTGCTGGCATCAGCTGGCCTCCCAATACACTGAGGCTGAAGGGCTTCGTGAGCTCAGCACGGAATACCGCAGCAATCTCGAGGAGGCCGACAGCCGGGAGTATCTGAAAAAGGCCCAGGCTCAGGGCGAGATTTCCGTGATAGACTACATCTCCGAAATCGATCTTTTCTACGAGAACCTGGAGGAGACTCTGGATGCCGAATGCGCTTACAGACAGGCCGTGGCGGGGCTGAATGCCATTTATCTGTAGACTCTCTTCGGGGCTTAGGCTTCAAAATCTGAAATATAGGTTGCAATCTTGTGAAAAATTGCTACCTTTGTGACGGGAAAGTCGTACACGACCAGCTCCCTCCCAACTTCCCCAGGGTCGGAAGACAGCAAGGACAAGAGGTTGTAGCGGTGCGATGTGCTAAGCTTTCCCTTTTTTCGTATCATCAGGTCAGAGGGACCTGGGTTGTTGATTTGAAACCACATCACCTATGGACTACAATCTCAAAAGATTCACCGATGCCCAGAATGAGGGCAATACCTATAAGAACGCTCTGAAAGAAATCGGCGCCGGCCTCAAGGAGGGCCACTGGATGTGGTTTATCTTCCCTCAGTTACGGGGATTGTCGCGCTCCGATATCGGGGTTTATTACGGAATCATCGGAAAGGCCGAAGCCAAGGCCTATCTTGCGGACAAGACACTCGGATCCCGTCTGAGGGAATGCTGCAACGCCCTTGCGCAGGTGCGCGGCAAGAGCGCCGAGGAGATTTTCGGCAAGACCGATGCGATGAAACTCCGCTCCTCCCTCACCCTCTTCTATCTGGTTTCAGGGAAGGAAGAGTGCTTCCGCAAGCCTCTGGCAAAGTATTTCGATGAAAAGTTGGACCAGAAAACTGTAGATATGCTATGAGAAGATTCCTGTTTCCATCCATAGTTCTGTGTGCACTGGGCCTGAGTATCGCCGGCTGCGGCGGAAGGCAGCAGAAGGCCGCCGAAGAGGAGGCTGTCGTAAAGGATACCATCCCGCCCCTGGGATTTTTCACTGAGGATTATTTCGAGAAACGCGGCCAGGTAAAGAGCGGAGAGACTTTCTCCGGGCTTCTGGGTCGTTTGGGACTCAGCACCAAAACCGCATACGATGTGGCGCAGATGTGTTCCGACAGCGTTTTCGATGTAAGAAAAATGCGCGCCGGAAACACCTACAGGGCCTATTACAGTGATTCCCTCGCTGCGGTGCCTGCCTATATGGTTTACGAGAACAATATCGTGGACCGCACGGTCTTCCAGTTCGGGGATTCCCTGGCTATCCGCAAGGTAAGCCGTCCGGTGGAGACTGTCCGCAAATACGCTGACGTAGTCATCTCCTCGTCCCTGTGGAACGATATGACGCAGGCTGGTTCATCGCCGCTTCTGATTCTCAAGCTTTCAGACATTTACGCCTGGACTGTAGATTTCTTCGGGCTCCAGAAGGATGACCGTTTCAGAGTGATCTATGAGCAGAAGGAGGTGGAGGGGCAGTTTATGTCCATCGATACGGTTTATTTCGCCTGCTTCACCCGCGACAGCACTCAGCTTTACGCCGTGATGTACGATCAGGGCGACGGGGGCAATGTTTACTGGAATGAAAAAGGCGAAAGTATGCGCAAGGCCTTCCTGAAGGCCCCTCTGGAGTTCAAACGCATTTCCTCGAAATTCTCATACGCCCGCAAGCATCCTGTGACCGGCAAGGTAAGGCCGCACACCGGAGTGGATTACGCCGCGCCTATGGGCACGCCTGTAGTGGCTCTGGGTGACGGAACCGTGCTTAGCGCAGGCTGGGGCGGCGGTGGCGGCAACACAATCAAGATCCGCCACAACAGCGTCTACACGACCGGTTATCTGCATCTTTCGCGTTTCGCCAAGGGCATCAAGGCGGGAGTGCGCGTGCAGCAGGGCCAGGTCATCGGCTATGTGGGCTCGACCGGCACTTCGACCGGCCCGCACCTGGATTTCCGCGTATGGCAGAACGGCCAGCCGATCAATCCTCTGAAGATGGAGTCGCCTTCGGCCGAGCCGATAAAAGAAGAATTCAAGCCCGCGCTCGACTCCGTTTTCCGAGTGCGTTTAGCTGAATTGGATAGTTTAAGCAGGAACTAGAATACCGAATTGGCCGGGTCCCGAACGGGCCCGGCCAATTAAATTCCTATGAAGACTCGCTAGACGCCGAGCTTCTTCTTGAGGTTGGCGATCATGTCGCGCACCATCGTGTCGAGGTCGTAGGTCGGCGACCAGCCCCACTCCTTGCGCGCGCAGCTGTCATCCATTCTGTCTGGCCACGAGTCTGCAATCGCCTGACGCACAGGGTCTACCTCGTAGCGGACCTTCAGCGACGGGATGTATTTGCGGATGGCAGCGAAAAGAGTCTCGGGCTCGAAGCTCATCGACGCGATGTTGAACGAATTGCGGTGCTTCAGGTACATCGGCTTGGCATTCATTATATTGACCGCTGCCTGCAGCGCGTCGGGCATATACATCATATCCATATAGGTGCCGGCGGCGATCGGACAGATGAATTCCTCGCCCTTGACGGCCGCGTAGAACACCTCGACCGCGTAGTCGGTGGTGCCGCCGCCCGGAGGAGTCGTGTAGGAAATTAGTCCCGGGAAGCGCACTGAACGCGTGTCCACGCCGTATTTGTGATAGTAGTAGTCGCTCAGAAGCTCGGTGGCGACCTTGGTCACGCCGTACATCGAAGTCGGCCTCTGGATGGTGTCCTGAGGGGTCATATCGTGAGGGGTGGACGGGCCGAAGGAGCCGATGGAGCTCGGAGTGAAGACCGCCACGTGCTTCTCGCGCGCCACCTCGAGGATGTTTATAAGTCCGTTCATCTGGATGTCCCAGGCCTTCAGCGGAAGACGCTCGGCGGTGGCTGAGAGCAGGGCCGCGAGATTGTAGATGGTGTCGATGTCATACTTGTCCACGACATCGGCTATCTGCTTGGCATTGCAGACGTTAACTTCCTCGGAAGGACCGCTCGTGAGGAGCCTTCCCGTCGGAGGGGCTGAAGGAATGTAGCCGGCGACTGTGACGCCGCCTCCCTTTTCTGCACGGAGTTTCATTGTGAGCTCTGAGCCAATCTGGCCGGTCGAGCCTATGACAAGGATATTTTTCATCGATTTATAGTTACAATTTCTTCGACAAATATAGCATTTGTTTTACAAACTATAAGTAAAAATTCCATATATTTGTACTCATCAATTACACACAAAGCTATGTACGGAAGTTTCCAAAAATATCTCAGTGACGAGCTTGCAGCCATAAAGGAGGCCGGCTTGTACAAGGCGGAACGCAATATCGCTTCCCCACAGTCTGCTGAAATCACCCTTGAGGACGGTTCCAAGGCCCTGAATTTCTGCGCGAACAACTATCTCGGCCTAGCCGACAACCCTCGCATCATCAAGGCGGCGCAGGACGTTATGGCAGGTCGCGGCTACGGAATGGCCTCCGTCCGCTTCATCTGCGGCACCCAGGACGTCCACAAGAAGCTCGAGAAGGCCATCTCCGAGTACTTCCATACCGAGGACACCATCCTCTACGCTTCCTGCTTCGACGCGAACGGCGGTCTCTTCGAACCGCTTCTGGACGCGTCTGACGCCATCATTTCCGACTCTCTGAACCACGCTTCCATCATCGACGGCGTGCGTCTGTGCAAGGCCCAGAGGTTCCGCTACGCGAATGCCGATATGGCTGACCTGGAGCGCTGCCTGAAGGAGGCCCAGAGCTGCCGCCACCGCCTGATCTGCACCGACGGCGTGTTCTCGATGGACGGCAACGTCGCTCCGATGGACAAGATCTGCGAACTCGCCGAGAAGTACGATGCGCTCGTGATGGTCGACGAGAGCCATTCAGCAGGCGTCGTAGGTCCTCGTGGCAGGGGTGTCGCAGAGCAGTATAACTGCTACGGCCGTATCGATGTGCATACCGGCACGCTCGGAAAGGCATTCGGCGGCAGCGTCGGCGGATTCACCACCGGCCGCAAGGAAATCATCGAAATGCTCCGCCAGCGTTCACGTCCATATCTCTTCTCCAATTCGCTGCCGCCGATGATTGTCGCAGCAGCCCTGGAGACTTTCAAGATTCTGGACGAGAGCGACGCCCTGCACGACAAACTGCTCGAGAACGTCGAGTATTTCCGCAACGCGATGATCGCCGCAGGCTTCGACATCAAGCCGACACAGAGCGCCATCTGCGCCGTGATGCTTTACGATGCTCCTCTGTCTCAGAGGTTTGCAGCCCGCATCGCCGAGGAGGGCATCTTCGTGACAGGCTTCTACTATCCGGTCGTTCCGAAGGGCCAGGCCCGCATCCGCGTCCAGCTCTCCGCCGCACACAACCGTGAGCACCTCGACCGCGCCATCGCCGCATTCATCAAGGTCGGCAAGGAGCTCGGCGTGCTGAAATAGCGGATATTTCGAAGCACCGATAATGTAATCGGCCGGGCCCCGCAGGGGACCCGGCCAATTCTGTATTATTCTTAATCTGAACTTCTGAAAATTATTCTTTAATCTGGAAAATAACATCGATTTCCAGCTTGTTGTCAAGTCTGTAATCAGTATACGGGAAGATGTAGTTAAGGGTATTATCGTAACTGCCGGAGTTAAATTTGCCATCCACAATCATTGAATTTCCTGACAGATTAACTACAAATCCGCGGTCTCTATTATCATCACCAAAATAGAAGAAGTTTTCATCCGCAGTTTGGTGGAAGTCATCGGCCAGTTGAGAAATGTCAGCCGAATTACTGTTTTTATTGCAATACAGCTTGAACACGGCCGCACCGATCTGACATTCACCACCTACGTCCTCATTATGTTGGATGCTGTAGCGGATATTCGCATATGGAATCACCTTATATACTGCGCAGGCAGAACGTCCCTTGTACTCGAAAGCAAAATTGTTGCTGTAGGCCATAAGACCGCTGGTTGCCGTACCGTCGGTCAGAGCAGAATCAGCCCAATCGCTGTCCACATTGGCGACCATAAGCCTCGGAGAATTATTGCATATCTCACTGGTGATGGTACAGTTTGAAACACAGCCCGGGTAAAACTCGGAAGCACAATAGTAATCCGGCCAGTCATATATCGAGAAACCGCGAAGATGCACATCGAAGGACATTTTTTCCGGAATAGGCAGAGTGACATCGAGCAGCGCGGAAACCTTCTTGTACTGGTCGGAGCCAGTATTGCTATAGTATTGGCTCCAGAAGGCGGTGGTAACGATGGCGCAGCCCTTCTTAAGGTCCAGACCCAGAATTTCATTCTTGCTGAAACCTGAGATCGCCGCTTCGGCGTTTGCGTTCTCAATGGCAACCTCAATCTGTTTCTGGCCCTCCTCGATATCAAGAATTCCCTGGTCCACGGAAGCCTTTATCGCCGCGAGTTGTGTCTCAAGCTTGGTGGTCATAGACTCGACCGCATCCTTTATCTGCTTGAGAGCTTCTGCATAATCGCCCTTCAGTGAGGCGATTGCATCCTTGGTAAGGTCCTGGGCCGTTTTGATGTCCGTCAGGCCGGAAGTCAGTGTGCCGTCGATAAGGTCAAGTTTCGCGGCAAGTGTCGTATACTGACTGTTGATAACATCCTTGATGGCGGCGAGTTTTTCCTCCACCGTTCCCTGAAGCGCTTCGATGGCGGACTGGACCAGACCGACGGCCTTGACATTGTCTACGAAGCCGTTCTTTACAGCAGCCTCGATAAGGCTGAGTTTAGATGAAAGTTCCGTCGTCTGAGAATTTATGACCTTCTCGATAGCCGCGAGCCTTTCCTCCACAGTGCCCTCGAGCGACTCGATGGCATCCTGAACATATTCGAGAGCCTTGACATTGTCGGCGAAGCCGGCCTCCACCGTGCCCTGAATGAGAGCGAGTTTGGCGGAGAGTTCGATCATCTGATCGTTGACGGCGGCCTCTATGTCCTTGAGTTTTTCCTCGACGGTTCCTTCAAGCGATGCGATGGCCTCCTTCACGAGTTCCACCGACTTTGCCGTATCCACGAAGCCCTTCTGCAGTGCAGCCTCCACCAGGGCGAGCTTGGCGCTCAGGTCTGCGGTCTGCGCCTTGACGGCCTCTTCGATGGCGGCAATCTTCTCTTCGCTGGAAGCTGCCATAGCATCGATCGCCTCGATGATCTTCTGAGCCATCTCCTCATACTTGATGACGCCGTTGTCCACGGCCGATGTAAGAAGTTCCATCTTCTGGGAGAGAGTCATATTCTGGTTGTCGATGGCTTTCTTCAGAAGGTCCAGTTTCTGCTCGAGACTCATAGTCTGGTTCGACATTGCGGTCTGAAGAGCGGCAAGTTTCTCAGAAAGTGTCTTGGACTGGTCTTGCAGAGTCTTGGCCACTTCTGAATAATCATTCGTATAGGTTTGGGAGAAGTCGATTTCCGGGTACTCGTAATTACACGAGGCCAAAGCTCCCAAAGCTGCTATGGTAAGTATGAAATGTCTGATTTTCACTGTAATGTTCATTTTAACGATATCCTATTACTACTTCTGACAGGCGGCGTTGCAGTAGCCGTGACGCTTGCCGAGAAGGTTCACTCTCAGCATAACTGAAGCAGACACAATGCCCTTCGGAGTAAGGTCAGCCTTGTGGAAGATATATTTGTAATTTCCCTGCACACCGATGGTGAATACCGGGGAGATATCATATTCTGCGGTGAGAGCTGCCGGGATGTAGGCGCTCTTCCAGTCATTGCCTTCGTTCTTGGCCTTGAGCCAGGTATGGATTTCCTCGGCATAGCCTTCACTCCATCTTTCGTGGCCCATAGAAATCGTGTAGGTATTGCCGTAGGAAAGCATATATCCGCCTCCCACTCCTGCATAGAGGTTGAACCTCCTGCCGGCACGGTCCTTCCAGATTTCCATAATGTTGAATTCGGCCATAAGGTCCAGGGCGTGATAGCGGGTAATCATCCTGGCGTAGGCAAGGCCTCCGGCCTGCTCGGTAAGGGAATATCCGTCAGGGCCTGCAGTGATGCTGACAGGCTCGAACTCTCCGAGCTGCTGCTCCCTGCGGAAGCCGGACCAGTCGTAGTTCAGACCGAGGCGCACCCACGGTCTGATATTATAGGTCACTCCGGCACCGAATTCAGGATACAGATCCGTGAACGGCGCTGCATTGACATCCTTCATCCCGAGTCCGTGGACCAAGGTGGCTCCGCCCTCTCCGTACAGGCTCCAGGAATTCGTGCGGTATGCACCGTATCCCTTCTCCTGAGCGTTCACCGTAAACGGAATCACGGCAAGCGCGGCGGTCAATATCACAATAGTTCTCAATCGTCTCATAGCCAGTGCACTACTTAGTAGTTAATTATAGCTTCGATTTTCAGCGGTTCGCCTGCCTTTCTGTAATCGGTATAGGTGAACAGATAACCGAGAGGGGTATCGTAGCTACTCTTTACGATTTTGTTATCGTCATTGAGCAGGGCATTTCCTACCAGGTCCGCTTTAAATGAGACAGTTTCAGCCGTGGAGCCCACTGGGAAGGTTGGAGCTGTATCGCACACATAATACAGATTGCGGTCGTACGTATAGGCATTATTATCACTGCAGTACTGCCTTCCGAAACCGACAGCTTTGATGGTAAATTTACTAAACCCTGCTACATAGTTATAGTCGATAGTGCAGGAGATATTCACCATATGGTTTACCTTGTAAACCGCACAGGCTTCACGTCCATTGTAGGAGAATACGAAATTACGGGCATATTTCATAATATTCTCCGTATCATAGCCATAAGCAGACAGTTTGGACTCCACAAAGTCGCTGTCTGTATTTGCGACCATCAGTTTAGGTGTACTGGTCAGGTCAGGAGTGACGGTGCAATCAGAAACACAGGTGATGAACACCTGGGATGGCGCTTCCACCTTCGGATAATTAGAATAATAATTGAACATTATCTCTGCAGTCTCCGGAATAGGCAGAGTGGCATTGAGTAAGTCTGAAACTGACTTATAGTCATTCGATGTCGGCTTATTATAAATGCTTTTCCAGAAATCGAGAGTGAGGATGGCGCAGCCCTTCGTGAGGTCCAGACCCAGAATCTGATCCTTGTTGAGTCCGGATGTCACGGAGTCAGCGCTTGCTTTCTCAATGGCGGCAGCGATCAGTTCCTGGCCTTCATTGATGGAAATGATTCCTTCATCGACAGAAGTCTTTATGGCTCCGAGTTTGGTTTCAAGCTTGGTGGTCATAGACTCGACCGCATCCTTTATCTGCTTGAGAGCTTCTGCATAATCGCCCTTCAGTGAGGCGATTGCATCCTTGGTAAGGTCCTGGGCCGTTTTGATGTCCGTCAGGCCGGAAGTCAGTGTGCCGTCGATAAGGTCAAGTTTCGCGGCAAGTGTCGTATACTGACTGTTGATAACATCCTTGATGGCGGCGAGTTTTTCCTCCACCGTTCCCTGAAGCGCTTCGATGGCGGACTGGACCAGACCGACGGCCTTGACATTGTCTACGAAGCCGTTCTTTACAGCAGCCTCGATAAGGCTGAGTTTAGATGAAAGTTCCGTCGTCTGAGAATTTATGACCTTCTCGATAGCCGCGAGCCTTTCCTCCATAGTACCCTCGAGCGATTCGATGGCATCCTTAACATAGCCGATGGCTTCGGAAGTCTCGATGAAACCGTCCTCCACAGTCCACTCAATGAGGGTAAGTTTGGAGGAAAGTTCGATCTTCTGATTGTCTATAGCCTTCTTTACGGCCGTCAGTTTCTCTTCAAGTGTGCCTTCGAGAGATTCGAGGGCGGACTGAACGAGAGCCAGAGCGTCATTGGCATCTACGCAACCTTTCTGGATGGCAGCCTCTATAAGCGCGAGCTTGGCGCTCAGGTCGGCGGTCTGCGCCTTCACGGCCTGCTCGATTGCAGCGAGTTTCTCTTCGTTCGATGCAGACATAGCATCGAGCGCATCGATAATCTTCTGAGCCATCTCCTCATATTTGATGACGCCGTTGTTCACGGCTGCGGTGAGAAGATCCATCTTCTGAGAGAGTGTCATATTCTGGTCATCGACGGCTTTCGTCAGAAGGTCCAGCTTCTGCTCGAGGCTCAAAGTCTGATTCGCCATTGCGGTCTCGAGAGCCGCAAGTTTTTCAGAGAGTGTTGCGGTCTGGTCCTGAAGGATCTTGACCACATCGGAGTAGTCGTTCGTGATAGTCTGTTTGTACTCAATCTTTGGTGCCTCATAGTCGCACGAGGTCACCGTAACCATCGCTCCCAAGGCTGCGACGGTCAACAGGAAATACTTTAATTTCATCGTATGTTAATAAATTCATAAAACTGTCTAAATCAACGATTTGGCGGCGGACTGTCCGGCGAGCAGGCCGGTAGAGAAGGCGCAGTGAAGGTTGTAGCCGCCCGTATCTGCATCTATGTCCACGAGTTCCCCGCAGAAATACAGGCCCGGAACCTTCTGGGACTCAAGGGTTTTCGCGGTGATTTCCTCCGTCTTCACACCTCCGGCGGTAACCACGCTGCGCTCATAGCCCACGAAACCGGCTATCTCGAAGTCCCACTCTTTCAAGGCGTGGGAAATCTGACTCAGATGGATGAAAGTCTTGGTCCTGCCGACGGAATATTTTCCGTAGCGGTCCTTGACTCCAGCCTTGCGTTCCACATTTATGATGTCAGGATGGGCTGCCAGAAAGCCCGGGATGAGTTCCCACGGCATCAGTTTGCCGAGCAGTATCCTGCAGCGCTCACGGTCGTTCTTGCCCCGGCTGCGCGGATCTTCCTTAATTTCATTCCAGAGCTGAGTGACCCTCTCGTGGATTTCACTCTCCTCCACCCCGTGCTTGAGGTCCAGGCGGAGCTTCACGCGGGAACCGTTTATGATGGCCTTCACGCATTTTCGGCTGAGCTGGAAGCCCAGAGGGCCTTCGATGCCGCCGTCGGTGAAATCCACGTCCCCGAAGCCGCTCTCGGCTTCGCAATTCTCTATGACTGAAGTCAATGCGACATTCTTAAGCTGTATTCCGCAGAGGTCCTGTCCCAGAGCCGAGAGAGGAGTGCTTCTGTCGATATGGCCTTTGCCGCGTGAGATGTAAGGTTCGAGTTTGTAGCCCTTCGGAACGAGGGCTGTAAGTGATGGGAAGCAGCCCGTAATGCTATGACCGAAGCCCTCGGCCCATTTGTAGCCGTCTCCCGTGGAGCCTGTCCCCGGATAGGAGAGGCCGCCGGTGGCGATTATGAGTCTGCGGCAGGAGTGTGTCTGGCCGTCAGCACATTCTATAGTGAAGGAATCCCTGGAGCCTGAGACCGAAGTCACTTCGCAGTCGGTCAATATCTTGACGCCTACGCTGGAGGCTTCTCTCACAAGAGTGTCCACCACGTCGGAAGCCCTGTGCGAGACCGGGAATGCGCGGTCTCCCCTTTCGGTTACAGTCTCGAGGCCTGAGGCGTTCAGAAAGTCGATGAGAGAGTGCGGAGTAAGGTTCTGGAAAGCCGGGCGAAGGAAGTTCGATTTGCTGCGGATGTGCTCCGAGAATTCGTTCCAGGGCTTCACGTTCGTGAAATTGCAGCGGCCCTTGCCGGTGATCATCACCTTTCTTGCAGGGCGCGGCATTTTCTCGAGCAGGGTCACCTGCGCGGGACTTCCCGCCTCCACAAGAGTCTTGGCGGCACCATACGCCGCCATCAGGCCCGATGCTCCACCGCCTATCACTACGATTTCAGATTTCATAAATGACCAGATGTCTACTGCATATACTTCACAATTCTACAAATTTACCTGCTTTTTTATTCTCTTGCAAGCAAGTACGGACTAAATTGAAAAGCTTCCCGAAGTTTCATCTCCAAAACTTGTTCTTAACTAAAATATGTGTATCTTTGCATCCCCAATGCCACTTTAGCTCAGTCGGTAGAGCAGCGCATTCGTAACGCGCAGGTCGTCAGTTCGAGCCTGATGAGTGGCTCAAAAAAGAGAGGCTGACTGTGTCAGCCTCTCTTTTTTTCGGTCTAACCCACCGGGGGCCGTATCCACCAACCCACTGTGTTGCCGGCACTACGCGTAGCCTCATAATCTTTTCCCGCGCGCAGTCGGAGACTGCGCGAAAAGCAAACAAATTAATACCGCATATGAAAAAATTACTCTCCGCGATCGTGCTTGCGGCACTCACAGTGCTTCCGGCAGCAGCAGACGAAGGAATGTGGCTCCCGGCACTCATCTCAGAGCGCATCGGCGACATGCAGTCCAGAGGCTTCCGCCTCACCGCTGAAGACATCTACAGCATCAACCAGGCATCCCTCAAAGACGCCGTAGTCCTCTTCGGAGGCGGCTGCACCGGCGAACTCGTCTCCGACGAAGGCCTCCTCTTCACCAACCACCACTGCGGCTTCAGCTACATCCAGAAGCACAGCAGCGTCGAACACGACTACCTCAAAGACGGCTTCTGGGCCCTGCGCCGCGACGAAGAACTCCCGAACCCGGGCCTCAGAGTCAACTTCCTCGACTATATGCAGGACGTCACCGCCGAAGTCAATGCAGCCCCGGACAAGCAGGAAGCCATAAAGCAGATCCGCCAGAAAGCCGTCGAAGGCCGCAAGGGCGTAGAGGCAAGCGTCGAGAGCCTCTACTACGGCAACCAATACTATCTCTTTGTGTATAAGGTATATACCGACGTCCGTCTCGTCGGCGCACCGCCATCGTCCATAGGCAAATTCGGCGGAGACACCGACAACTGGATGTGGCCGCGCCACACCGGCGACTTCTCCATCTTCCGCATCTACG
>CAVCSJ010000039.1:0-15973 GCA_963604895.1 bacterium | reverse complement strand
ACCTGCTCACCCAGCAGTGGAGTAAGGCCATTGCAGCCGCTCAGGCCGCTCAGACCGGTTTCGACCTTATGGACAAAGCTCGTATTATGTCAGGATTTATGGAGATTGAGGACAATGAAGTTATGTGGGGATTCAACCACAACTCCGAGACAATGACGTCCTACGCTTCATTCTTCTCTCATATGAGCAACGACTGCGCAGGTTACGGCGGCATCGGCCAGTCAGTTCACTGCATCGACCGCAGCCTCTATGACCAGATTCCAGACACAGACTACCGCAAGGGACTCTTCAACGGTCCGGATGGCGATGCTACAGCTGCCCAGACAGGAGCTAAACTTGCGTATGCTGCAAGAAAATTCGGTTATATGGCAGGCTGGCTTCAGGATTACCTCTATATGCGCAAGGCCGAGATGCTGCTTATCGAGGCTGAGGCACACGCACGTCTGTCAGACGGCCAGGCAAAGGCGACCCTCGCCAAGCTTATGGCGAACCGTGATCCTAATTGGAACGACTCCGATGTTACCGTCGATGATGTCCTCCTGCAGCGCCGCATCGAGCTCTGGGGCGAAGGCTTCGAGTACTTCGACGTCCGCCGCAACGGTCTCCCTGTACACAGGAAATATGACGGTACCAACCATAGCGCCGCTGCTCAGTTCAACTTCCCTGCACACGGAAAGAGCTGGAACTTCCAGATTCCTAACAGGGAGATGCAGAACAATATCTACATCACACAGGAAGAGCAGAACGAGTGGATTACCGGAACAGAAGAAACAGAATAGCACATTAATTTGCATTGAATATGAAAAAGATACTTAAATATTTGCCGCTTGTGGCAGCACTTGCTCTGGTGTCCTGCGTAAAGGATGCTCCAAGCAAGAGTGAGGTCGAGGCCGGTTTCGACAAGTTCGCCGGGACTATGCCTACCGTTACCATCGCAAGTTCGGCCAGTGAAATCGATGCTGCCGCAGGAACCGCCACTGTAAACGTGACTTTCGCAGGTCTTTCAGATCAGCTGGACAGCCTTTCCGTCGGCATTCTTTCCGATACAGATCCTACTTTTGCAAACGCTTCATTTGTAAAGTACGATAACCCGACCAATGGAACAGTAAGCCTCAAGGCCAAGGTCAGTGCTAACTCACACTACTATGTAAGAGGTGTGGTCGCTTTCAACAAAGGCACAAGCTTCTCCGATGTTATCGAAATAGAGGTACCGGATATTCCTTTCAGAGACAAAGCTGCAGGCACATACAGCGGCGCAGCTCCTGGATATTGGGGAGATAAGTATACGGCAACTATACAGATTGTTGCTGACCCGGAAGATAACTCCAAGGTTAAAGTTTATAATCTGGATAGTTATCTGGTTTCTAAAGGATATACTGCTGAGAAAGGATACAATATCTACTCAGGGACCATCGACGAGGAAAACCTTCAGATTATCGTAGAAAACGGGTCGTCACCAGGTTTAAACGGTTTTACCCTGTACGGATTCAGCGGGCCTGACCCTGACTCTGCCGAAGGTTATGCTGACATCGTGCTGAAATTTAACAGCAAGTTCTCTTCTGTAACCGTACCTAACGCTTGGGGGCTTTCCACGGCTGCAGGGTGGTATGAAATCTATCTCGGCGGCGCCGTTTTAGCGAAACAGTAAAGTCACTTAGTTGAATCATGCGGAGGGACAGCCCAAAAGACTGTCCCTCTTTTGTTCAATTTACATTATATCCGATCGTATATGCGTTTTGAAGCTACAGACATTACTTCCGGAAGGGTTAAACTGCTCATTTCAGCCTTGTCGCTAATGACAACACTTGTCTTCACATCCTGCTCCGAAGATGTTATCGTTACGCCACACACCTCAGGGACAGGCGTTTATGAATATGTCGCGCCTGAATCTGCCATACCCGGGCATATCAGAGTCAAATTCAGCGAAGATCCCCTCGAAACCAGAGCGGAGGAGTCAGCAAACCTGTCTTGCCTCGGGAATTACACGATGGTAAGAACCTTCCCGGACGCCGGCTGTTTCGAGGCCAGGCATCGCAAGTATGGCTTGCACCTCTGGTATGATATATTCTTCAATAAAAGTCTTCCTCTTACCAAGACTGTCAATGACCTGAGCGGCATCGACGGACTGACATTCGTGGAATACGTGGAGCCGGCAAAGAATCTGTCTGAATTCACTTTCAACGATCCGGACTTCGCTAAGCAGTGGCATTATTACAACCCCGGCACAATGAGCCTTTCTGCCGCAGGAAGTGACATCAATCTCCTTCCTGCCTGGGAAAAGACCACTGGACGTCCTGATGTAATTGTTGCCATCTGCGACGGCGGTGTCGATTACAACCATCAGGATCTGGCGTCCAATATGTGGGTCAATGAAGCCGAAAAGAACGGACAGCCGGGTGTGGACGACGACAAAAACGGCTATATAGACGATATTTACGGATATAATTTCATCGTTGTGGCAGACGGATCGAGTATGGTGGCCACCATAGAGGCATCCGAACACGGGACACACGTCGGCGGAACGGTAGCCGCCGTGAACAATAACGGCGTGGGCTGTTGCGGCATCGCCGGCGGAGACGGGACTTCCGGCTCTGGTGTCAGACTAATGAGCACCCAGACCTCGAATGACAGCGATCAGGCTTTAGCATATATCTCTTCAGCTATAGTTTATGCGGCAGATATGGGCGCTGTGCTTATAAACTGCAGTTGGAGTATAGACGGATACAGCCAGAATATATCTGAGGCTCTCGATTACTTCAATGAATGTGCAGGAGTGGACAAAGACGGCAACCAGATCGGTCCTATGGCCGGAGGTCTTGCCATTTTCGCCGCCGGAAATGACGCCGTATCCGAAGAATATCCTGCCCAGCAGGACAATGCCTTCGCTGTAGCCGCAATAGGAGCAGACTATCAGGCGGCATACTATACCAATTACGGTACTTGGGTGGACATCACAGCACCGGGCGGAGATGCAAACAAGGGATCGAACGTCTATTCGACTCTTCCGAACAATCATTACGGTACAATGCAGGGCACCTCTATGGCCTGCCCTCACGTTACCGGCGTGGCAGCTCTTGTGGTTTCTCAGTACGGCGGTCCGGGTTTCACCAGACAAAATCTGATTGACATACTGCAGAGCTCGTCAAACAAGATTATTTACGAGAAAAACGGCAGTTACTATCGCGGGATGCTTGGTTCTGGCCTCATTGATGCCGGGTCTGCAGTTTCGCTTTCGGATCAGAAGCCGTCTGCAGTGGGGAATTTCACCACAAGCGCCAAAGCCAATATCATAACTCTCGGCTGGACCGTGCCGAATGATGACATTCTTCCGTATAAGTTCAACATCTACTACCAGACCGTCCCGTTCGAATCGCTTGCCCCGGCAGAAGACGCCCGCAGTTTAACTGTGGCCCGCGGAGACGCCATTGCAGGCGATGCAATGTCCTGCACCATTGAAGGCATAATCGACACAGATTACTACTTCCTCATTTCTTCAGTGAATGCGTTCGGAACAGAGTCGGATTATGTATCCGGCAAAGTCAAAACAATAAACAATACTCCTCCGGTACTCACTCCGCTTGACGGGACAAGTATCACTCTGAAAGCTTATGAGACTGGAAAACTGAGGTTTACAGCCAGCGATGAAGACGGCCATACGCTCTCCTGCGGCCTCACCGAAAATAACAAGGCTATAACTGTAGATTTCGACGGCACCAACGCGATTTTAAACATCGAAGCCGTAAAACTGACCGACGGTCAGACTTACGAGTTCACTCTCTATGTTACTGACGGCTATGACACTGTCGAAACAAAGATTGCCTGCACAGTCCAGAAGAACAATGCCCCTGTGTCGAACGGGAATCTCGAGAATCTAGTTTTCGGCAAACTCAAGGAATCCGCCACAATCCGGCTTGACAACTGTTTCAGCGACGCGGACGGTGAAAACCTGAGCTACGAATGTAAGGTCCTGTCCGGGGGTAGCTCCACGATTTCCAGCACATTTTCAGGGGATGTCCTGACTGTGGCCGCAGCATCTTACGGCACAGCATCCATACAGGTGACCGCAATCGACGCTCGCGGGGCCACGGCCAATGCTGAATTCTCCGTCCTCGTAAGAGACGGGAAGAATCCGGTGGATCTCTATCCTAATCCTGTCAAAGATAAACTCAACATCCGGACCGGAAGCCTGCAGCAGGGCGATGTGCTGATTTCGAATAAAGTCGGAGATGTCATTCTCAAACAGAAAGAGACAACTCTTGACCCGTTTGAGCCGCTTGTATTTGACATGAGCGGGCTGCAGAGCGGAGTATATTACGTAACTATAAAAAGCGATGCCATAAATGGCACTTTCTCAGTAATAAAGCAGTAGACTTATATGAAAAAGACAATTCTTACCATTACCATATCCATCGCTCTTTCCATATCCGCCTATGCTCAGAGCATGCAGTCTCTCTTTATTCCGACAGATCCCGTTGCCACGGGTCTGGCAATGAGCACACTCGCCAAGGATGCCACGGCATATTCCGCTGCTGACAACGCCTCGGCAATGGCGTTTTCGGAAACACAGTTCAAGGGCGCTCTTTCCTACGGAATGTGGCAACCCAAGGTCGCTGACAGCAAGACTGTGAACGCCGGAGCGTTCCTTAAGGTGAACGACAGAATATCCGTGGGTTTCATGGCTTCGTATATGCTTGACAAAGAGACCAGTATCACGAATTTTAACGGCGCAGTAACCGGGACGTTCACCCCTAAGGACATAGTCGCAAGACTGGGAGCTTCCTATCTGTTAAACGAAAATCTCTCCGTGGGCGTTTCCGCCAAGATGCTCCGCTCGTCAATCGGGCCTGAACTTTCCGGCACTGCTATCGGAGGAGACCTGTGCGCAATGTACCGGAAGGAGTTCTGGAGTGCATCTGTAGCCCTGTGCAATCTTGGAACACCCATAACATACGGCGGCAAGAGCTATGCAATGCCAGTATTTTCAAGGGCGGGAGGTACTGCCAAACTGCTGAATTTTACATTCTGCGCAGAAGCGGATTATCTGTTTGACGGTGCTTTCAGCGCGGCTGCAGGTGCGGAATACAGCGTTTTGGATATGTTTTTCGCACGCGCAGGTTACCATTACGGTTCTTCTGACAAGGGCCTTCCGTCTTTCGCAGCCATCGGATGCGGAGTCAAGTTCTTCGGGATTGAACTCAATCTCGCCTGTCTGCTCTCATCAGAAACTCTGAAAGAAACTGTCTGTTTCGGTCTAGCTTACAGTTTCTAAGTAATTCTACCGCATTGGCCGCTCCAGCGGCCGGGGGGATTCGGTTCACAGTGAATGGACTTCAGCGGCCGGGAGAATTTTCACTCACGTATCCACTTGCGGAAAGGGATGATGCGGATTGTCTGGCCGTGATCTTCGACGGTTTCCTCCTGATTCCAGGTTATGATGCAGAGGTTCGTGTTGTGCAATTCTCTGGAGCACTCGACCAGAGCGGAAATTTCCCTGGATCTTGTCTTGTAAGAATCGAGAGAGTAGCACACCTGTACAAGTCTTTCGACTGAGACGCCTTTGCGGCACACAAAATCCACTTCGCGGTCATTGGCTGAGCGATAGTAGAACAGTTCGTAAGAATTGAGTCTGTATCCGCGCTTCAGCAGCTCCAGAAAAACGAGATTCTCGAGCAGCTTACCACGGTTTTCTGACAATTCGAAGGCTCTGGCCATAATGAAGCCATTATCGACTACATAACATTTTCGGTCTGCTTTCTTCATCAGTTTCAATTTGTTGTCGAAGCGGGGAAGAAACAGGACGAGATAGGTATTCTGAAGATAAGCAGCAAATTTCTGTACGGTGGTAACGCTGGACATCCCCAACTCGCGGGCAAGTGAGTTGACGCTGAACGGACAGGTGAAATTGGAAAGAAGCCAGCCGGCGACCTCATACAGGTCATCCACCTTCCGCACCTTGTACCTGCGGACTATATCCTTAAGAATTATCGCATCGTACAGGCTGGAAAGGTATCCGGAGACCACTGCCGGCGAAGATAACACTTCAGGGTAACCCCCATATTTCATATAATGGTCCACAGATGTATTGAGAACGGCTGTATCCTGCGGAGTGGAGACTTCCTGAGGAATATTCTGGTACTCAAGATATTCATTGGCGGAGAACGGATAGAGATTGATTTCGAAGAATCTGCCGGAAAGGACTGCGACAAGGTCATCCGAAAGCATATTGGCATTGGAACCGGTTATTACCATATTGACGCCCCGCCGATAAAGTTTTTCGACCCATAGACTCCAGCCGGGCTGATTCTGGAGTTCATCCAGAAGAAGATATTGATAATCCGGATAAACTTCATATAGAGCCTGCTCTACCGCGTTCTCATCGAAGTTATCGAGTAGCTGTTTATCGTCAAAGTTCAGATAGGCAAAGTTCTTACCTTTAAGCAGTTGCAAGGCAAGCACCGATTTCCCGGCACGTCTGGGTCCTGTTATCAGTTTTATGGGTCGGCTCTCGAGATAACTCGAAGCCAGTGGCAGGATGGCCCGCTCGATATAGGCCATTCCGAGTAACTTGTCACGCTCCTGCCTTTGGAGATAAATTATGTCTTTCATCCATTAGTTTACTTATACTGGACAAATTTAGGTAAATTTATCCAGTACACAATAAATGGTGGATAATTTTTCAGGTGGATTTCGCGGAGTCAAGTGCCTTCCGAGAGTGGACTGTCCAGGTAGGGGTAAAATCGGCCGAAAATACTCTGACCTGGACAGGGTACCTACCTCTGGCGGCCTTCTGTGGCACACCCGCTTTCCAGGTAGGGGTAAAAACAGCGAAAAACACCCCGACCTGGACGATGGCCGCAGGATGGCGACCGGACGACAACCGGATGGCCGTAGGATGGCAACTGGATGACAACTGGATGGCCGCAGGTTGGCCGCTGGACGGCAGTAAGACGGCCCGCAGGACGGCGACCGGACGGCAACTGGATGGCAGCAGGTTGGCCGCTGGACGGCAGTAAGACGGCCCGCAAGTCGGCAGCCACAAGACGGCAACCGGAGACCGGCAGGCAAAAGTCTGCATTGGCCGCAGCGGCGGCCGGAAAAAAGTAAAGGCCCGTCATCGCGACGGGCCCTTGTTTATTATGCTTAACTATTCAATACTTATGAAATGACAAACTTTCTTTACGACTCTATGGTATAACCATAATCGTGCCACAAATTTCGAACCCGGGAAAATTTGCCGAATTTCCCCCGAAACCCTGAAACGGAGTCTGTAATATCGACTCGCCCCAATAAGCCGTTAAAATGGCTGTTTTGTTTTAGCCGGGGAATTTCATAACTTCGCAAGTACACCCCAAGAGGACAGATTTATGAAAAAGTTCCTGCTGATATTGGCTGCCGCCGCCCTGGGCCTCCCGGCTTGCCACAAACACGAGACGGATCCTGTAGTAGATCCGGAGACCGAGAATACGTACTTTTACGTCAACACCTTCGCCTACAGCACGATGAAGACCTACTATCTCTGGGAAGCTGAGATCGCCGAGGCGTTTTCGACCTGGAAATACAACGACGAGCCCAAGTCCAAGGTCAGGGAATCCAGATACAAGGACGCAGACGGGAACGACATAGACAAATGGACAATGCTGACGGACAGCTATTCGGAACTTGTCTCCAGCGTGAACGGCGTGACCACCACCTACGGCCTGGACTATTCCCTCTACTACACTGACGAAACCTACAAATACGTCTGTATGGTAGTGAATTACACTTCCGCAGACAGCCCGGCGCGCAAGGCGGGACTAAAGAGGGGCGACATCATAATGAAGGTGGGCGGAAAGGAAATGAGCGCCGACAATTACGCTGAAGTCATCACGGACGGCTTCGTGAACGCAAGTGAATGTACCCTCGCGCTCCGGGACGGAAGCACCGTAAAGATGACCGCCGTCGAAATGTACGAAGATCCTGTCCTCCTTTATAAAACCTTCAGTTTCAACGACAAAAAGGTCGGATATCTAGTCTATAACTCCTTCACCCTCGACTCCTGGGAGCGTCTGATAGAAGCCTGCAAATATTTCAAGTCCGAGGGCATATCCGAACTGATTCTCGATATGCGCTACAATTCCGGCGGATATGTGAAGGCTGAATACACTCTCGCGTCGATGCTCGCTCCGAGAAGCGCGGTCGAAGGAAAGGAAATCTTCGAGAAGGAAGTCTACAACGCCCTGCTGCAATCGGCATATGGCGATGACGCAGGCGTCCGATTCACAAGCAGTTTCAGCTTTAGCTCCGGCAGCAAGGCCTACATCTATTCCACTTCAAGCGCCAACATCGGCATCACCAAGCTATATGCGATAATCTCCTCGCGCAGCGCATCCGCTTCCGAGTCGCTGCTGGTGGGACTCGGCCCGTACCTGGACATCGACATCATCGGAAAGCAGTCGTCCGGCAAATACTGCAGCGGAATCATCTATCCTGCCTCTTCCTGGGTGGACGACTACAAAAAAAGCATTGAGGCTACTGAAAATATGGATCTGGAGTCCGCCAAGAAATACACGGACGATTGGGGTATCTACGTGATGGTCAGTCGTTTCGCAGATGTGAACGGCGATACTCCGTGTATGCCGGACGGTTTCACGCCGGACTATGAGGTCTCAGACTCTCCGGCGCAGGGGTATGAGCTCGGTGACGAGAACGAGGCGATGCTGAAAGCCGCTCTTATGCGCGCTGGCAAGACCGATTTCGAGGGCAGCAGAGCTCCGCTCGCAACGAGACTCTCTCCAGTCGAGGTTCCAGGCGGCTCCGCCAATGCCTACCGCATCCTTGGCATAGATCCTGCACAGGTGGTTTCGACAAGTTCAACCACCGCAAAACAATTACTGTAAAGATCCTCCGACGATATCCAGAATCTCGGAAGTGATCTTGGACTGGCGGGCCTTGTTGTATTCCAGGGTGAGATCCGAAAGCATCTGCTGACCATTGTCCGTAGCCATCTGCATCGCCACAGTCCTTGCAGCGTGCTCAGCCGCCTGAGAATCAAGCATTACCGTATAGATGTTCAGCTTGAGTGCGCGGGGCAGCAGGGCTGCGAAAAGTTCCGCAGGCGAAGGCTCCAGAATAGGATCCACGTCAACGGAATCTGAAGAAGAAGCCTCGAGCGAATCCAGCGAAAGCGGAAGATAAGTCTCGCAGCGGACCTCCTGACGGGCAGATGAAACGAAGTGATTATAAACGAGTTCCACACGAGAATAACGCCCTTCCAGATAGCCCTTCGTGAGAGTGTCAGCAAGCGAACAGCACCCTTCATAATCGGCCCTGGCCACAAGATCCGACCAGTCGCCGGTAGTCACCTCATAGCCGTTGCGCCTCATCGCATCAGCCATTTTCCGGCCCACGCAGAAAAGCACCACCTCGCGACCTTCAGCCTTCAGGGCGGAAAGGCGCTGGAGAGTCTCGCGGATGACATTGGAATTGAACGCTCCGCACAGGGACGAATTGGACGCGACAGCGGCCAACGCGACAGGAGCGTTCTGAGCTGCGTCGCTGCGCTCTCCGCCCGCGAGAAGCGGAGACTCGGAAAGCTTCGAGGACGATGACAGCGAGAGCATCAAACCCCTGAGTTTCAACTCGTAAGGCAGAAGGTTCTCGATGGTGGTCTGGGCTTTGCGAAGCTTCGAAGACGCGACGAGCTTCATCGCCGAAGTGATCTTCAGCGTGCCCTTGACCGACTCGATGCGGCCTTTCGTCTCTTTCAGCGTTGCCATAGCTTATTCTGTTTTCAGGAATGCGACCACGTCGGCTGCAGTCTTCTCGATTACCTCCGTCATTCCGGAGTCGATCTTTCCGCTCGCGAGCTGCTCGATCACGTCGGAGTGCGAAGCGCGCATACGGTCGAGAAACGTCGTCTGAAACTCCTGAACCTTCTCAATATCAATATCGTGCATCAGACCGTGCGTGCCGCAGTAGAGCACCGCGATCTGCTCGCCGACAGGCATAGGAGAATACTGCGGCTGGATGAGCAGACGGTTGTTCTTGCGGCCCTTGTCGAGCGTCATCGCAGTCACGGCGTCCACGTCGGACGAGAACTTCGAGAACGACTCGAGCTCGTTGTACTGCGCCTGGTCCATCTTCAGCGTACCCGCAACCTTCTTCATAGACTTCACCTGAGCGCTGCCGCCGACACGCGAAACGCTGATACCCACGTTGATAGCAGGACGGAAACCCTGGTTGAAGAGCGAAGATTCGAGATAGATCTGACCGTCGGTGATCGAAATCACGTTCGTCGGAATGTACGCGGACACGTCGCCCGCCTGCGTCTCGATGATAGGCAGCGCAGTCAGCGAACCGCCCGCCTTGACCTTGCCGCGAAGCGACTCCGGAAGGTCGTTCATCTTCTCCGCAACCTCCTGCTGACCAATAATTTTCGCGGCTCTCTCAAGGAGTCTCGAGTGCAGGTAGAACACATCGCCCGGGTAAGCCTCGCGACCCGACGGACGACGCAGGATCAGCGAAACCTCGCGGTACGCCACCGCCTGTTTGCTGAGGTCGTCATAGACGACCAATGCGGCCCTTCCCGTGTCTCTGAAGTATTCGCCGATGGCCGCGCCCGCGAACGGAGCATAATACTGCAGGGCTGCAGGATCCGCAGCGGTGGCGGCTACCACGACCGTGTAGTCCATCGCACCCTTGGCGCGGAGCGTCTGCACGATGTTGGCGACTGTAGAACCCTTCTGACCCACAGCCACATAGATACAGTAGACCGGGTCTCCCTTAAGGAAATTCTCACGCTGGTTTATAATCGTATCGACGGCTATCGCGGTCTTTCCGGTCTGGCGGTCGCCGATGATGAGCTCACGCTGACCGCGGCCGATAGGAATCATCGCGTCTATGGACTTGATACCTGTCTGAAGCGGTTCCTTTACAGGCTGGCGATAGATTACGCCCGGGGCTTTGCGCTCCAGAGGCATCGGCGTAAGCTCTCCTTCGATGGCTCCGAGGCCGTCCAGAGGGGATCCCAGAGGGTCCACAACGCGGCCCAGCATCTGCTCGCCCACATCAATGGACGCGATGCGGCCTGTTCTGCGGACGGTCATACCCTCCTTCACCTGGTCCGTAGGACCCAGGAGAACGGCTCCGACATTGTCCTCCTCGAGGTTCATCACCACGGCCTTCACGCCGTTCTCGAACTCCAGGAGTTCACCTGCCTCAGCGCGGGAAAGTCCGTACATACGCACTACGCCGTCGCTCACCTGCAGCACGGTGCCGACCTCCTCGAAACGCGCGGAGTTGTCGATGCCCTTGAGCTGCTTGAGCAGTATATCTGTAATTTCGCTTGGTTTGATATTCTGGCCCATATTGTTCTTTCATTGGCCGGATACTTCCGGCCGCTTTCTACATTGGCCGGAGGATTCCGGCCGTCTAAACTATTCTGCGGTTTTTGTTTATGAACTGGCGGCGGATCTCCGAGAGCTGGCTGGACACGCTGGCATCCAGCAGCATATCGTCCACCTTCAGAATGAAACCTCCGATGAGCGAAGGGTCCACGCGGGTGTCGAAAATGACCTTGTTGCCTTCCAGAAGCTTGCGCACCTCCGCCTCCGTTTCAGGCGAAGGCACGGCGGTCTTCAGAGTCGCATACTTGATGTGATGCTCCTCGTTGTAGAGTCTGAGGAAGGTAATGAGTATCTGCTTCAGAAAGGCGGTGCGCCCGTTATGGGCGAGCAGCGACACAAGACTCTGCAGCTCAGGCACCAGAGGCTCCTTCAGGCTCTCCGGGTCCTTGAGAATCCGGAGCACCTGAGAGCAGACTTCCTTCGACCTGCCGGTCTCGTCGACCCATTTCAGCAGCGCCGAAGCGTAACGCGTGGTAATTACACCTGTGTTCATACCCTTTTACGAAGTCTTGGTGGATTTAGCCTCGCTGACCATCTTCTCGAGCAGTTCCATCTGGGAAGCGTCCGTAGAGAGATCCTTGCGCAGAATCTTCTCGGCCACGCTCACGGAGAGTACTGCCACCTCGCGGCGGATGTCGCGAAGCGCACTCTCCTTCTCGGCGGCAATCTGCACGCGCGCATCAGCGAGAATCTTGTCAGCCTCGCTTCTGGCGTCGGCGCGGGCCTGTGAAATCATAGCTTCACGCGTAGAGGCAGCTTCCTTGAGAATGCGGCTGCTCTCCGCCTGAGCCTTCTGAATCAGGACCTTCTGCTCCTCTGCCAGATTCGAGAGCCTCTGCTCTGCCTCCTGAGCCTTGCGCAGACTCTCGTCGATATGTTCGCTACGCTCGCGGACAGACTTCGTGATGATGGGGAAACCGAACTTCGCCAGCAGGAAAAGCAAGATGGCGAAAATCAGCGTCATCCAGAAGATGAGTCCGAAATCAGGAGTAATGAGAGACATATTGTTAACCGTTTATACCGAGCAGACAAACGAGGATTGCGAACAATGCGGCACCTTCGACGAGCGCACCGATGATGATGGCTGTCATACGGTAGTGGTTGGCCTTTTCAGGCTGACGGGCACCGGCCTCAAGGGAGGCAACGCCGATTTTACCAATTCCCAATGCTGCACCGATAACTGCGAGGCCTGCGCCGATGGCAGCTCCGGCTTTTCCGATGGCTGCACCTGCAGCCGCCTGGAGAATCATAAGTGACATCATATTGATATTGCTTTTAAAAATTAATTATTATCTGTTTTCCGGGACTTTTCCCGTGTTTCCCATTAACTATTTTCCGGCTCCTGCCGCGAAAGTCCTATAAATACGCTCGAAAGCATCGTGAACACATATGCCTGGAGGAAGGCCACGAGGCACTCCAGCACGTCCATAAACACTCCGAAGAGCACTGCCATCACGCTCAGTCCGCCGTTCAGGGCCGGTCCGAGCTCCACTGTGAGGAAGATGACCGCAATGACTCCGAGTATCATTATATGCCCCGCGAGAATGTTCGCGAAGAGTCGTACCATCAGGCTGAAAGGCTTGGTGAACACTCCCACGATCTCGATGAGCGGCATAAGCGGCACAGGCACTTTAAGCCAGGTCGGAACCTCAGGCCAGAAGATGTCGCGGTAGTATTCCTTGTTGCCGAACAGATTGACTGCCAAGAAGGTACACATCGCGAGGACAAAGGTGATCGAGATGTTGCCCGTCACGTTCGCTCCGCCCGGGAAGATAGGGATAATGCCCAGGATATTGTTGATGAAGATGAAGAAGAACGCCGTCAGAAGGTAAGGAGAGTAACGCTTGTAATCCTTTCCTATACACTCCTTTATGATGTCGTCCTCGACCATCGTTATGAGCATTTCCATAAGGCCCGCGAAGCCCTTCGGACTCTCCTTGCAGGCATCGTGCTTCCTGTACCAGCGGGCTGTGCAGAGGATGAGCACGAGCACCAGCGCGGAACTTATCATAAGTCCCAGCACCGTCTTCGTAATGGAAATGTCCAGCGGGCGCACCGTGCTGCCGTCTGACAGCGTCTCCACGACCTTGCCGTCCCATTTGCCGTCCTCAGCGATACTGAAGCCCTCCCACGTTTGCCCGTGTTCGAGTCTTCGCGAGCTGAAGCAGTGCCAGCCCGTCTCGCGGCTGTGCACGATGACAGGGAGCGCGATGCTGACGTCGTGAGAGTTCACCGTCGTGATGTGCCACTCGTAGGAGTCCAATACGTGCCCGAACAGGTACTCGTTCATATCGAGATCTGCGGCCGCGGCTGCGGCCAATGTGGACAGCATCACTCCTATTACCGCTATTATTTTCTTCAGTCCGCGCATACAGTAATCACATCGTCACGTACTTCGGCGAATCCGCCTTTTACGTGTATCTCTTTTTCTTCTCCCTCCGCGGCGGTGTACCGGACACTTCCTTCATCAAGCAGCGTGACGATGGGAGCGTGGTCTTTCAGGACTTCGAAACGGCCCTTGCTTCCGGGCAGTTCCACTGCCTGGACATTGTCTATGCAGACCTGAGGGGCCTGAGGGAAAAGTACTGTGAGTTTCATTTTTCAGTTTCTGATTCTCTGACTCGGTCCGGTTCCGGATGTCGGATTCCGGATTTCGGGCTCTAGTTTTTGGCTTCCGCAAGCAGTTTCTTGCCCTTTTCTATGGCATCCTCTATGGTGCCCACGCAGAGGAAAGCCTGCTCAGGCAGCCAGTCGACTTCGCCGTCGAGTATCATATTGAATCCCTTGATGGTATCCTCGATATCCACCATAACTCCCGGGATGCCGGTGAATTCCTCGGCCACGAAGAACGGTTGGGAGAGGAATCTCTGGACTCTTCTGGCCCTGTTCACGGTCACCTTGTCCTCGTCCGAAAGTTCATCCATACCCAGAATGGCGATGATGTCCTGAAGCTCCTTGTAGCGCTGCAGAATCTGCTTTACTCTCTGGGCTGTATCATAATGATCCTTGCCTACGACGTTAGGGTCGAGGATACGGGAAGTGGATTCAAGAGGGTCTACGGCCGGGTAGATACCGAGTTCGGTAATTTTTCTGCTCAATACGGTCGTGGCGTCCAGATGGGTGAACGTGGTGGCCGGAGCCGGGTCGGTAAGGTCATCTGCAGGCACATATACGGCCTGAACGGATGTGATGGAGCCGTCCTTTGTGGAAGTGATTCGCTCCTGCATCTGACCCATTTCAGTGGCCAGGGTAGGCTGGTAACCTACGGCCGAAGGCATACGGCCCAGAAGGGCGGATACCTCGGAGCCGGCCTGGGTGAAACGGAAGATGTTGTCTATGAAGAAGAGGATATCCTTCGGGCCTTCTCCCGTATGGCTGTCGCGGAAGGATTCCGCGAGGGTAAGGCCGGAGAGGGCCACGGAGCTACGTGCCCCCGGCGGCTCGTTCATCTGGCCGAACACCATTGCGACCTGGGATTTCTTAAGTTCCTCAGTATCAACTTTGCTGAGGTCCCATTCGCCTTTATCCATGCTTTCACGGAAGGCCTTTCCGTAGCGGATGACTCCGGATTCTATCATTTCGCGCAGCAGGTCGTTACCCTCACGGGTACGTTCTCCTACACCTGCGAAGATGGAGAAGCCGTTATGCTTTTTTGCCACATTGTTTATAAGTTCCTTGATAAGTACGGTCTTGCCTACACCTGCGCCGCCGAAGAGGCCGATCTTTCCGCCCTTCAGATAAGGCTCCAGAAGGTCGATTACCTTGATGCCGGTGAAGAGGACTTCCTGGGAGGTCTTGAGGTCTTCGAATTTAGGAGGTTCGCGGTGGATAGGGAGTTCGCCCTTGTGGTCGAAAGAGTTGAGGCCGTCGATAGGGTCTCCGGTTACGTTCATCACGCGGCCGCGGATCTGGGTGCCTGTAGGCATAGAGATGGCGGAGCCGGTGCTGCGGGCTTCCAGGCCCCTCTGAAGGCCGTCAGTAGAGTCCATAGCTACACAGCGTAGGGTGTCCTCGCCAATGTGCTGCTGGACTTCTATGATGAGTTCGCGCCCATCCGGGCGTGTGACTTTGAGGGCGTCGTGGATTCTCGGTAGTACGAGGCTTTCGCTTTCCTGCGGGACGTCGAAGTGAACGTCGACTACAGGGCCGATGATCTGTGAAATGTGACCTGTTATATTAGGCATAACCAACCATTAATTTTAAGAAACTGTCTGATCTGCTTTCAGTCTCTGATTTCCAACTTCCTATTACATTTTCAGTTGTTTTAAACTGTCAGATTCGCTTTCAGTCTCTGATTGTTTACTAACGGAAGCTGTTTCAATGTATTCTGACAGCTTTCGGTGCTGATTTGCTGCAAAAAAAGTGCAGAAATCGGCCGAAATATAGCGATTTTTTGTCCGAAAAGTAGCATAACTTGTACATTTTTACCGCCATCCGGCCTAAAAATATCCCAAAAGATAAAAAACTCGGCTGACGAACGCACTCGGACGGAAGCGGGTGAATCGGAGGTTCTAGAAGGCGTTGCGAAGCAACGCGGAGGGGTCAGGGGAGGTCTCTCCCCTGTATCGGAAGATTAAGCTGCCGTTCTT